>JBFGFG010000181.1:0-5763 GCA_041579655.1 Nitriliruptoraceae bacterium | reverse complement strand
GAGTCGACCTTCGGGAACGTGAGCACCATCGCGGCGCCGCCCAGCCGCTGCGACGCATCCGCGTGCACGGTGCCGCCCATCCCCTCCATCACGCGACGCACGGCGTCGAGCCCGATGCCGGAACCCACCGCGCCGCCGTCCTCGTCGAGCCGGACCCCGGCCTCGAACACGCGGTGCCGCTGCTGCGGGGGGATGCCCGGGCCGTCGTCCTCGACGCGCACGGTCCAGGCGTCGTCGCCCTCGACGGCGGTCACCTCGATACGACCACCCTCCTCACGTCCGTACTTGATCGCGTTGCCGACGAGGTTGAGCACGGCCTGACGCAGCAGCGGCACACGCCCCCACACCGTGGGGAGATCGGACCAGGTGAAGGTGGCCCCGACCTGCTCGAGCTGGGCGGCGACGAGGTTGTGCACCCACGAGGCGACCTCACCCATCGGCACGGGGTCGAGCCGAGACGTCGTGCGCAGCGCCTCGCCCAGCAGCAGCTCGATCTGCTCGCACGCCGTCAGCGCGTTGCCGAGGATGCGGTCCTCGAGCAGCGCGCGGTCGTCCGGTCCCAGCTGGGGCGTCTGCAGCAGCCGGGCCATGCCAGCGATCGTCGCGACCGGGGAGCGCAGGTCGTGGGCGATGACGCCGGCGAAGCGCACCACGTCGTCGTTCACGCGGCGGGCAGTCTCCAGCGCGTCGCGCAGCCCGGTCACGTCCTGGATCACGCCGTGGACGATCGCCGGCCGGGACCGACCCACCGTCCCGCGCACGCGCAGCCACGCCTCCGAGCCGTCCCCGCGGATCACGGGCACCTCCTCCGAGAGCTCCATCCCCGGACGGGCCGACGCGACCGCGACCGCGAACGCCTCCCGGTGGTCCGGACGCACCAGCTCGAGCAGCTCCTCGAGGGTGCCCAGCAGCTCGAGCGGGTCCACGCGCAGCAGCTCCACGACCTGCTCGGTGAGCTGCAGCTCACCGTGGGCGCGGTCGAGCTCCCACCGCCCCACCTGACCCAGCCGCTCCAGCTCGCGCTGCTGCTCGTGGATCCCGCGCAGCACCTCCTGGTTCTCGATCTGCTCGGTGCGGTCCCGCAGCACCAGCGTGACCCCGTCGCCGTCCGGGCTGGCCTGGACGTCCACCACCACCGACTGGTCGCGACGGCCCTCGAGCACGACGTCCGTGAGCGCCGTGACCCGACCGTCGAGCAGGGGCGCGAGCGCCTCGGGCGGGTTGCTGGTGAGGCAGCGCTGCACCGGGCGACCGACGGCCTCCTCGGCACGGGGACCGAGCAGGAGCATCGCCGCACGGTTGACGAACCGGACCCGGCCGCCGGCGTCGAGCGCCACCACCGCGTCCGAGACGAGGTCCAGCAACGACGCGGACGGCCCGACGCGGTCGTCGGGCTCCGGCACCGCCTCAACCGTCACACCGTCTCCCTGCGCTGTCGTGGCCATCGACCACGTCTCATGGTCGCACATCACCCCGCCCACGTCCCATGGACGGCACGAGCTCACGCGTTCCCCCGTCGGACCGCGCGGCCCGTGGCTAAGTTCGCTGCAACACCTCGGGCGGGAGCGGCGATGACGACGCAGGCACCCCTGAAGGTGCTGTGGATGAACGCCGGGCTGTCCTGCGACGGCGACTCGGTGGCGCTCACGGCGGCGATGCGACCCTCGATCGAGGACCTCGCGATGGGCGCGATCCCCGGTGTCCCGGCCGTCGAGCTGCACTGGCCGCTGATCTCCTACACCAGCGGCAGCGACTTCCTCGAGGTGTTCGAGCAGGCGATCGCCGGCGAGCTCGAGCCGTTCCTGCTGGTGGTGGAGGGCTCGATCCCCAACGAGGCGCTCGCGGGCGAGGGCTACTGGGCCGCGTTCGGCAACGACCCCGAGACGGGCCAGCCGCGCACCACCTCCGAGTGGCTCGACCGGCTCGCGCCGCACGTGTGGGGCATCCTCGCCGCCGGCACCTGCGCGACGTACGGCGGCGTGCACGCGATGGCGGGCAACCCCACCGGCGCGATGGGCGTGCCCGACCACCTCGGCTGGGACTGGGCCTCGCAGGCCGGCCTGCCGGTGGTGTGCGTGCCCGGCTGCCCCACGCAGCCCGACACCCTCGCCGAGGTGCTGCTGTACCTGGTGCGCCAGCACGCCGGCCAGACCCCGATGATCCCGCTCGACGAGGCGCTGCGCCCCACGTGGCTGTTCTCGCAGACGGTG
Source organism: Nitriliruptoraceae bacterium (assembly GCA_041579655.1). Taxonomy (GTDB): domain Bacteria; phylum Actinomycetota; class Nitriliruptoria; order Nitriliruptorales; family Nitriliruptoraceae; genus JBFGFG01. Next base: position 3,553 of record JBFGFG010000181.1, on the reverse strand, counting down.
CACCAGGGCTGCGACCGCGGCGGCTACTACGAGGAGGGGCGCTTCGCGTCCACCTACGGCCAGAGCGAGTGCATCGTCAAGCAGGGCTGCTGGGGCCCGGTGGTGCTGTGCAACGTGCCCAAGCGCGGCTGGATCAACGGCATCGGTGGCTGCCCGAACGTGGGCGGCATCTGCATCGGCTGCACGATGCCGGGCTTCCCGGACAAGTTCATGCCGTTCATGGACGAGCCGCCCGGCGGCAAGATGACCTCGATGGTCGCCACGACCTACAGCCGGGGCGTGCGGCGCCTGCGCGAGATGACGGTGACCATGCTCGACCAGGAGCCGCGCTGGCGCGCCCCCGGCGACACGCTCACCTCTGGCCACGTCCCCACGTGGGACGCCGAGCCGGCCGCCCCGACGCCCGACCCGACGCCAGACCCCGCACAGGAGCACGCATGAGCGACGATCTGGTCGAGATGGCCTGGGACCCGATCACCCGCATCGTGGGCAGCCTCGGCGTCTACACCTCGATCGACATGGCGAAGGGCCGTGTCGAGTCGTGCCACTCGACGTCGTCGATCTTCCGCGGCTACAGCGTGTTCATGAAGGGCAAGGACCCCCGCGACGCGCACTTCATCACCAGCCGTATCTGCGGCATCTGCGGCGACAACCACGCCACCTGCAGTGTGTACGCACAGAACATGGCGTACGGCGTGCGACCGCCCCACATCGCCGAGTGGATGATCAACCTCGGCGAGGCCGCGGAGTACATGTTCGACCACTGCCTCTACCAGGAGAACCTGGTCGGGGTGGACTTCTGCGAGTCGATGGTCCGCGAGACCAACCCGACCGTGATGGAGCTCGCCGAGCGCACCGAGGCACCCAACGCCGGCATCCACGGCTACCGCACCATCGCCGACATCATGCGCTCGCTGAACCCGTTCACCGGCGACCTGTACCGCGAGGCCCTGCAGGTCAGCCGCCTCACGCGGGAGATGTTCGTGCTGATGGAGGGCCGCCACGTGCACCCCTCCACGCTGTACCCGGGCGGCATCGGCACGGTCCCCACGCCCCAGGTGTTCACCGACTACCTCACCCGCCTCGGGCACTACATCGACTTCATCAAGCGGATGGTCCCGGTCCACGACGACCTGTTCGACTTCATCTACGAGGCGATGCCCGGCTACGAGGAGGTCGGTCGGCGGCGCGTGCTGCTGGGCAGCTGGGGCAGCTTCCAGGACCCCGAGCACTGCACCTTCGACTACCGCGACATGACCGACTACGGCCGCAAGATGTTCGTCTCGCCCGGCATCGTGGTGGACGGCAAGCTGGTCACCACCGACCTGGTCGAGATCAACCTCGGGATGCGCATCCACGTGGGCTCGTCGTTCTACGACGACTGGGAGGACAACGGCGGTTCGTTCGTCGACACCGACCCGCTCGGCAACAAGGTCGACCCGCGCCACCCGTGGAACCAGACCACGATGCCGCACCCCCAGGCCCGTGACTTCGACGGCAAGTACTCGTGGGTGGTCAGCCCGCGCTGGTTCGACGGCAAGGACCACCTCGCCATCGACACCGGCGGTGGTCCGCTGGCCCGGCTGTGGGTCACCGCGCTGGCGGGGCTGGTGGACTTCGGCTGGGTGAAGAGCACCGGCGACGCGGTCGAGATCAACCTCCCCGCGACGGCCAACCACGCCGAGACCACGATGACGTGGCGCATCCCGGAGTGGTCCAACACCATCGAGCGCAACCGCGCCCGCAGCTACTTCCAGGCGTACGCCGCCGCGGCCGCGATGCACTTCCTCGAGAAGGCGCAGGAGGAGCTGTTCAAGGGCAACACCAAGACGTTCGAGCCGTTCGAGGTGCCCACCGACGCCGTCGCGGTCGGCTTCACCGAGGCCGTGCGCGGCGTGCTGAGCCACCACATGGTGATCGAGGGCGGCCGCATCGCGAACTACCACCCCTACCCACCGACCTCGTGGAACGCCTCGCCGCGCGACCAGTTCGGCACGATGGGTCCGTACGAGGACGCCGTGGCCGGCACGCCGTTGTTCGAGGAGGCCCGCGGTGACAAGTTCACCGGCATCGACGTGATGCGCACCGTGCGGTCGTTCGACCCCTGCCTGCCGTGTGGCGTGCACATGCACGTCGGCGGCGGACGCACCATCAAGACCGTCCACTCCCCCACGGGCACGCCGTGAGCCTGCGCCGGGTGGAGGAGCTGCTCGACGCGCTCGAGGCCGACGCGCCGGCGGACGTGCTGCTGGCCGTGCGCGAGCTGGTGGCGCTGCTGCTGGACGCGCACCGGCAGGGGCTGCAGGCGCTGGTGGCGCGGGCCGACGAGGGTCGCGACGCCGACGCCGGCTCCGTGACCGACGCCCTGCTCGACGACCCGCTGCTGGTGGACCTGCTGCTGCTGCACGACCTGCACCCCGACCCGCCGGCGGTCCGCGCCGAGCGGGCGCTGGCGTCGCTGCGCGAGGACCTCGGCGACGCCGTGGACGGGCTGACGCTGCTGCGCGTGGACGACGAGGCGCTGGAGGTGTCGCTCCCCGGGGTCACCCCGCAGGTCGGCGGCGTGGTGCTGCAACGGCTGACCGCGCTGGTGCCGGACGCCGGCCCGGCCCGCATCGTGGAGCTGCCCACCCGCCGCCTGCTGCCGCTGCTCGCCGGCCCGGCGTGAGCGCTGTGGCACCCCCGACGCTGCCGGTCGCGGCGCTGCGCGCCTTCGTGGCCGTCGACCCTGCGCCGCGCTGCCACCTCTGCGCCGTGCCGTTGTCCGAGCGCCACCGTCACCTGCTCGGCGAGGCGGACGACGTGGTGTGCGCCTGCCCGCCGTGCCACCTGCTGTTCCCGCCGAGCCTCGCCGGCGCGTGGCGCGCGATCGATGACCGCGTGCTGCACGACCCGCAGCTCGACGGCGGCGGCTGGGACGACCTCGGCCTGCCGGTCGGGCTCGCGATCCTCCAGCACGGCACCGACGGGCTGACCGCACGCTTCCCAGGTCCCGCCGGCGTCGTGGACGGCCACCTCGACCCGGACGCCGCCGCCGCGCTGGCCGCCGCGACCCCGCTGCTGGGCATGCTCGAGCCGCACGTGGAGGTGCTGCTGGCGCACCGCACGCACGCCGGCGTGCGCATCCTGCTGGCACCCGTCACCGCCGCGTTCGAGCTGGTCGCGCGGCTGCGTGACGTGTGGGACGGGCTCGCCGGCGGCCCCGCCGTGCAGCAGGCCGTCGACGAGGTGTTCACCGATCTCGAACGCCGCTCGCAGCCGGTGCGTCCGGTCACGCCGCCGCCGGCCGACCACGACCCCGACCGCGACCAGGCCCACGACCACGGGGGCGCGCGATGAGCCGGCGCACCGCGGAACGCGTCGCCGACGCCGTGCTCTGCGAGGGCTACGCGCTGTACCCCTACCGCGCCGACGCGCTGAAGAACCGCTACCGCTGGCAGTTCGGCGTGCTGATGCCGCCGGCCTGGGCCGCCCAGCCGGCCACCGAGGACGACCACCTGCAGGCCGAGGTGATCGTCGAGGTCGACCCGGAGCTCGTGGGCCCGCAGAACGT
>JBFGFG010000180.1:0-5800 GCA_041579655.1 Nitriliruptoraceae bacterium | reverse complement strand
GGTGCAGCAGCAGGACGTGGGCCATGGTGGTTCCTCGCGGTGAAGAGCGGTCGAACCTAGCCAGCGTCGTGGAGCCGGGCGAGGCCCGTCAGTCCTGTTCGGCATCGCTGCGCACGATGTAGAACCGGTTGACCCGGGTCCGCACGTACGACGTCACGGCGTCGCCGCCTCGCCACAGTCGCACGCACGCTCGTGCGGCACCGCTGCCACCATCGACGTCAGCACCGAACGCAGGCGCTCGACGTTCTGGGCGAACACCTCCATCACGGCGGCGTGGGTCACGGCCGCGACGTCGGGCAGGCCCTCCAGCCCGGCGTCGTGGTCGGTGACCATCGCGATGCCGGTCGCGCAGATCCCGGCCTCGCGCAGCAGCGGGATCTCGGGGACCTGCGTCATGCCGATCACGTCCCAGCCCTGCGCGGCGTACCAGCGCGACTCGGCGCGGGTCGAGAAGCGCGGACCCTCGATCACCACGATCGTGCCGCCGTCCTCGTGCGGGTGGCCGCCGGCCGCGAGTGCCTCGACCGCGACCGTGCGCAGCTGCGGGCAGTACGGGTCGGCCATCGACACGTGCTTGACGTCGGGACCCTCGAAGAACGTCTGCTCGCGCGAGCGGGTGCGGTCCACGAACTGGTCGAGCACGACGAAGGTGCCGAGGTCGAGGTCGGCGCGCAGCGAGCCCACGGCGCACGGCGCCAGCACGCGGGTCACACCGAGCGACCGCAGCGCCCAGACGTTGGCGCGGTACGGCACCAGGTGGGGCGGGATCGAGTGGTCGCGCCCGTGCCGCGGCAGGAACGCCACCTCACGGCCGGCGAAGGTGCCGGTGACCAGCACGTCCGACGGGGCGCCGTACGGCGTGTCGATCGTGTGCTCGGTCGCGTCGTCGAGCAGCTCGTAGAAACCCGAGCCGCCGATGATCCCGATCTCGGCCATCGTGCGGTCCTCGTGCGTCGGTGCCAGGAGGGCCGCGACGCTAGCGAGCGACCTGCGTCAGTCGGACGAGGACGTGGACGGCTTCTTCGGGGCGTTGGTCCCCGGCTTGCCGGCCTTGGACGCCGAGGTGTCGAAGGTCTTGACGTTGCCGGTCGGCTTGGGGCCGTCCTTCTTCGTCGCGGTGCTGGCCGAGGACGAGGAGGCGCGGTCCTTCGACGAGCCGTTGTCCGAGGAGCCGCTGTCACCGGACGTGGGCGCCGCGGTGGTGGAGGTGCTGCTCTTCTTCTTGTCGCCGTAGTCCTTGATGTGCCAGCCGCTGCCCTTGAAGATGATGCCGGCGGCGCTGAACACCTTGCGCAGCTCGCCCTTGCACTCGGGGCACTCGGTCAACGGGTCGTCCTGGAACGACTGGACGACCTCGAGGCGCTGTTCGCAGGCCTTGCAGGCGTACTCGTAGGTGGGCACGGCGAGCTCCTGTGGGGTCCGACGGGGAGTGCGGGCGGCGACGGGAGGTGTCCCGCGTTGGCACTCAGGGGAGGCGAGTGCCAGAGGATACCGCCCGTGTCGGCAAGCTCCTCAGCTGCGCGCGGCGGGTGCTCCGGGCCGCAGCACGCCGGCCTCGGTGACGACCACGTCCAGCGGCACGTCGTGCGGCTCGGTGGGGACCTCCTCGACCAGCTGGCAGGCGAACACGACACCGACCACCAGCGCGTCGCGTGCCGGCCCGGCGAGGAGTCGGTCGAAGTGCCCGCCGCCGTAGCCCAGCCGGGCGCCGGCGCGGTCGACGGCCAGCGCGGGGACCAGCACGACGTCGGGCGGGTCGGTCGTGGTGGGGCCGGCGGGCTCGGCCACGCCCTGCCAGCCGGGCACCAGCACGCCGTCGGCCGGGTGCTCGGCGAGCAGCAGCTCCGGGCCGCGGGTCACCGGCAGCAGCACGACGGTCCCGCGCGCCCGCAGCGCCGGCTGCAGCCCCGCGAGGTCGAGCTCGTCCCCGATGGCCACCGTCAGCAGCACCCGCCGGGCGTCGGCCAGCTCGGGCAGCGCCGCGAGCTGCGCGACGACAGCGGTGGTCGCGTCGCTGCGTGCCTGCTCGGACAGCGCTGCGCGGGCGGCACGGCCTGCGGCTCGCAGCGCGCGTCGCGTCGCCGCCCGCGCGTGCACCGCCTCGACCTCGCCCACCTGCCACCTCCGTCGCACGAGCCTACGACCGGCTCCCGGACGGGGTCGTGTCGCGCGGATGTGGGAGGACTACTGTCGCCCGCGGTCCGCGACGTGCTCCGGTTCGCTCGCGCCTCCCACCGATCAGAGGGCCACCCGTGACCGTCCGCAAGGCTGTCCTGCCCGTCGCCGGTCACGGCACGCGCTTCCTGCCCGCCAGCAAGGCGGTCCCCAAGGAGATGCTGCCGATCGTGGACACCCCTGCGATCCAGTACATCGTCGAGGAGTGCGCCCGCGCCGGGCTGCGCGACGTGCTGCTGGTCACCTCGTCGGGCAAGGGTGCGCTCGAGGACCACTTCGACCGTCGCCTCGACCTCGAGCAGTCGCTGGAGGAGAAGGGCAAGCACGAGCTGCTGGCCGTCGCCCGGGGCGTCGCCGAGATCGCGGACGTGACCAGCGTCCGCCAGCCGGTGCAGCTCGGCCTCGGCCACGCGGTGCTGATGGCCCGCAGCCACGTCGGTGACGAGCCGTTCGTGGTGGTGCTCGGCGACGACATCGTCGACCCGGCCGACCACTTCCTCGAGCGCATGCTGGAGGTGTTCGAGGCCAGCGGCCGCGCCACCATCGCGCTGATGGAGGTCGCCGACGACCAGACGCACAAGTACGGCATCGCCACGGTCGAGCAGACCGACGAGGACGACGTGGTGCGCATCGTCGGCATGGTCGAGAAGCCGCCGCAGGGCACCGCGCAGTCCAACCTCGCCATCATCGGCCGCTACGTGCTGCCGCCCGAGGTGTTCGACGTGCTCGAGACGACACCGCGCGGCGCCGGCGGCGAGATCCAGCTGACCGACGCGCTGGTCGCGCTGGCGGCCGACGAGCCGATCCGAGGTGTCGTGTTCCGCGGCGTCCGGCACGACGTGGGGGACAAGATGGGCTTCCTGCAGGCCACCGTCCAGATCGCGCTGGAGCGCGAGGACCTCGGGCCGGAGTTCCGCGCCTGGCTGGTCGGGCTGCTCGCCGGGGACGTCGCGTGAGCGGCTTCGTCGGCAAGGGCCGCGCCGAGGTCGTCACCCTCGACGAGCTGACGCCGTTCGCCGAGTACCGCGCCGCGGTGCTGGAGTCGATCCGTCCACTGGAGCCGATGTACGTCAAGGTCGGCGACGCGCTGGGGCTGGTGCTGGCCGAGGACATCGTCGCGCCCGAGCCCCTGCCGAGCTTCGCCAACTCCGCGATGGACGGCTACGCGGTGATCGCCGCCGACGTCACCACAGCCACCGTCGAGGCGCCGATCCAGCTGCGCGTGCTCGGTGAGGTGGCCGCGGGTCACGTCGCCGACACCGGCGTGGTGCCCGGCACCGCGATGGCGATCATGACCGGCGGCCAGCTGCCGCCCGGCGCCGACGCCGTGGTCCCGGTCGAGCGCACCTCCACGCCGGGCTCCGGCCTGGTCGCGATCCACGTGCCGCCGCGCGAGGGCGCCAACGTGCGCACCGTCGGGCAGGACGTCGCCACCGGCACGCTGGTGCTCGAGTCCGGGACCCGCATCGGGCCGGCGGACATCGCGCTGCTCTCCGCGCTTGGCAAGCACGACGTGTTCGCGGTGCCGACACCGCGGGTGATCGTGCTCTCGACCGGCGACGAGCTCGTGTCGTTCAACACCATGCCCGGGCCGGGGCAGCTGCGTGACTCGAACGGGCCGATGGTCCGGGCGATGGTCCGCCAGGCCGGCGGCGACCCGTACCCCACCCCGCTGGTGGGCGACGACCGTCGCGCGCTCGCGCGGGCGCTGGACTCCAGCACAGGACACGCCGACCTGATCGTGACCACCGGTGGCGTGAGCGCCGGCGCGCACGACCACCTCGAGGACGTCGTGCGCCAGCTCGGCACGGCGCGTCCGTACAAGGTCGCGATGAAGCCGGGCATGCCGCAGCTGCTGGGCACCGTGGGCTCCGTCCCGCTGCTCGGGCTGCCGGGCAACCCGGTGTCGACGTTCGTGTCGTTCGAGCTGTTCGTGCGCCCGGCGATCCGTCGCCTGCAGGGTCGGCGCGACCTCGACCGCCCGCGCGTGAAGGCGACCCTGACGCAGGACGTGAGCTCGCCGAAGCACAAGCGCAGCTTCGTGCGGGTCTCGCTGACCCGGGAGGCCGGTGGCTGGCGCGCGACGCCCAGCGGCCACCAGGGCTCGCACGTGCTGTCCTCGCTGGCGCGTGCCGACGGGCTGGCCGTGCTGCCGGAGGACGCGACCATGATGCGCGCCGGACAGACCGTGATCGTGCACCTGCTGGTCGACGCGTGAGCGAGTCGGCGCCCGAACCGGAGGGACTCACCCATCTCACCGCCGACGGCACGGCGCGGATGGTGGACGTCGGGGCCAAGGACGTGACCGGCCGCCTCGCCGACGCCGGCTGCACCGTCGAGATGTCACCGGCGACGGCCGCGCTGCTGGCCGCGGGCGACCTGCCGAAGGGTGACGCACGCTCGGTGGCCCGCATCGCCGGGATCCAGGCCGCGAAGCGCACCCCCGAGCTGCTGCCGTTGTGCCACCAGGTCGTGCTGACGTCGGTGGACGTCGAGCTCACCGTCGACGCGGCCGCAGGACGCTGCGAGGTCACCGCCACTGCCCGCGCCGCCGACCGCACCGGCGTCGAGATGGAGGCGCTCGTCGCCTGCACGACCGCTGCGCTGCAGGTGTACGACATGGTCAAGGCGGTGCAGAAGGACGTGGTGATCACCGACGTCCGGCTGCTGCGCAAGGAGGGCGGGCGCTCGGGGACCTGGGTCCGCGCATGAGCGCTGCGTGGGCGTCGAGTCGCGCTGTGCGACGCGGCGTCGTGTCGAGGTTGCGCGGTTCGCGCGGTCCTCGCTCGTAGCCTCTGGTTCACCGAAACGTCGGGACCGCCCTCGTGTCATTCATGACATCCCACTCGACCTGGAGCCTCGTATGAGGTCCTCCACGGTCGTCGTGCTGGCGGTGCTGTGGTCCGTGGTCCTGCTGCCGGGTGTCATCCGGGACCGCAAGATGTCCCCCGCCTCGACGGTGGACACGTTCGCCAACGCGATGGGCCGCCTCGCCAGCAGCGACGTACGCCGTGTCATGGTTCCCGGTGGCGGCGCGCGGATGATGATCTACCCGCGCATGTCGCGGCGCGAGGAGATGCTCGAGCGTCGCCGTTCGCTGCTGCTGCGCCTCATCGGCTCGCTCGGCGTGATGACGCTCGTGGCGCTGCTGTTCGGCGGCTGGGCGTGGGCGCTGCCGGTGCTCGCCGCCGTCGCGCTCTGTCTGTACGTCGCGGCGCTGCGCACCATCGCGGTGCAGGCGCAGCGCGCGAAGGCGGTCGTGCCGCTGCACCCGGTGCGCGCCGCCACCCGTGGAGGCGCCACGGCGCGCAGCTCCACCCCGGCGACTGCGGGCGTGGGGCCCGCGGCCCCCGGCCCTGCCGCTGCAGAGCCGGCGCCGACGCGCGTCGCGGCCGGCGGTGGCGCGGAGCCCCTGTTCGGCTGAGGTCCCGGGCTACTTGGGGGCCATCCGGATCGCGCCGTCGAGGCGGATCACCTCGCCGTTGAGCATCGGGTTCTCCACGATGTGGCGCACCAGCGCGGCGTATTCCTCGGGGCGGCCCAGGCGCGGCGGGAACGGCACGCCAGCCGCCAGCGAGTCGCGCACTTCCTGCGGCATGCCGGCCATCATCGGCGTCTCGAAGAT
>JBFGFG010000179.1:0-5859 GCA_041579655.1 Nitriliruptoraceae bacterium | reverse complement strand
TGGCGGGCCTCGGCGTGCTGGGCGCGCTGGTGCTGTTCGCCGTCGCCCGCTCGCTGTGCTCGATCACCGCCAAGGACGTGATGGGGCGCGTGATCGACAAGGGCACCCGCGGACGCGTGACCGGCACCTCGGCCGCTGCGGCCGGTCTAGTGGCGATCGCGCTGGGCCTGGGCCTGCGGCAGCTCGGCCCGGACGCGCCGACGTGGTCGTTCGCGCTGCTGCTGGCGGTCGGTGCCGCGATGTGGCTGGTGGCGATGGTCCCGTTCGCGAGGATCGACGAGCCGGCCGGCGAGCACGACGAGGACGTGGACGCGACCACCGCGCTCGGCGCGCTCTCGCTGCTGCGTGACGACCCCGCTTTCCGGCGCTTCGTGGTCAGCCGCACGCTGCTGCTGGTGTCGGCGCTGAGCCCCCCGTACGTGATCTCGCTGGCGCAGGCCGAGGTGTCGTCGGGCATCGCCGGCGTCGGCCCGTACGTGGTCGCGTCCGGGCTGGCTGCGGTGCTCGGCGGGCGGCTGTGGGGGGACGCCGCCGACCGCTCGAGCCGGCTGGTGATGGTGGGCGCAGCCGCGGCAGCGAGCGCCGTGGTGATCGTGTTCCTCGTGCTGCGCGCCACCGGCGTGCTCGGGGGCTCGGCGCTGTACCTCGGCACGTACGCGCTGCTCGCGCTGACGCACACCGCGGTGCGCGTCGGCCGCAAGACCTACGTCGTGGACCTCGCCGAGGGCAACCGCCGCACCGACTACGTGGCGGTGTCCAACACCGCGATGGGCGTGCTGCTGCTGGTGGTCGGCGGCCTGACCAGCGCCCTGTCGGCGCTGGGCCCGGTGCCCGCGTTGATCGCGCTGGCGGTGGTCGGCGCCGCGGCAGTCCCGACCACGCTGTCGCTCCCCGAGGTCAGCCTCGACGCGGACGATGACGCCGACGTCGACGCCTGAACGCAGCGACGCCCCCGGCCTTCACCGGGGGCGTCGCATGTGGTGCTGGGTGCTCAGCGCAGGTTGAGCGACTCCGCGACCTGGTCCTGCACACGGACCAGCCAGACGCCGTCGTAGCCGGTGACGACCACGGTGCCGGACGCGAAGTACGGGTAGTTCGACCAGGTGCCGGCGAACTCGGTCTTGTTGCTGGACGGGTGGACGTCGAAGAACGCGGCCTCGGTGAGGCGCTTCTCCGAGACAACCTCGGAGGTGTCCAGCACGGTCAGGCCGGCGGTGTAGTTGCTCTGGAACAGGGCGTCGCCGACGGTGTACATGTTGTGGTCGATCGAGACGCTGTCGGCCTCGTGGATGAACGAGATCGCCGGCTCGTCGAGGTCGGCGACGTCGAGCACGATGGTGCGGCGCTTGATGTTGTTCGGCGAGACCTCCTCGTCGGTCTCATCACCCATGTAGAACGTGGCCTGGTCGGGCGAGAGCCAGCCCTGGTGGGCGTAGGACACCTTGTCGTACGTGATCGTGGACAGCTTCACCGGCAGCTTCGGGTTCGTCATGTCGACGATCGAGATGTGGTCCTCGGCCGAGGTGACGCAGATGTCCTTGCCGGTGTGGTCGGCGTCCGGGCCGTCGTAGCGCGTGCACTGCGCGTCGTGGACGTAGCGGCTGGCGAGCTTGGCGACCGTGCGGGTCGGGCCCTCGGCGAGCTGCCCACCGACGCCGTAGCCACCCTCCTCGAGGTAGCAGCCGGCGAACACCGGGACGCTCGGGGTGGAGACGTCGATGGCGTGCAGACCGGCGCGGCAGATGTCCTCGGCGGCGAGGCCGTTGTTGCCGCCCACGACGTACACCATCTCGGCGTCGGGGTTGGAGACGATGTTGTGCGCCGAGCCGGTGAGCGGGTAGATGCTCGTGGGCTCGAAGGCGCGCTTCGCGTCAGCCTCGAGGCCGACGAGCTGCGTGAGGTCGAACACCAGCAGGCCGTGACCGGCCGACTCGGAGACGATGTAGGCGTGGTCGTTGACGACCTTGATGTCGAACCAGATCAGGTCCGCGGCCACCGGCGAGTCGAGGTTGCCGAGCAGCACCGGCTTGGTCGGGTCCGTGACGTTGAGGAACGCGACGCCGGTGGTCTTGCCGGCGATGATGAACTCCTGGCCGTCCTCGGCGGTCCAGCCCCAGACGTCAGAGACGCCGGTCGAGCCGAGCGCCGACTTCGTGCTGCCGAAACGGTCGGCGTGCGTGAAGCTCAGCAGGTCGATGCCAGAGCACGGGAACTGCCCAGCCATCCCGTCCACGCAGGCCTGCGGCCCGGACGAGAAGCGGACTGCCGGGTCGAGCGCGAGGCCGGAGGCCCACACCTCGTGCTTCTGCTCGTGGGCGCGCAGCCCGTCGGTCGTACGCGCGTTGAAGGCGGGCCCGAAGGCGACGGCGGCGAGGGACAGCGCGAGCGCGGCTGCGCCGAACGAGGTGCGGGTACGCACAGGGATGCTCCGAGGGAGAGGGGTGTGGGAGAGTTCTTCGTCCCCAACGACCCGCTTCCCTGCTGGATACGCCCTCGCCGTGCCCGGTGCGCCCGCGCACGCCTGCCTCAGCCCTCGTGTCAGTCGATGACCCGGGCGTCGCGGACCTGGCCGCGCAGCTCGGCGAGCTCGTCGTACAGCTCGCGCGCCCCGTCGTTGTCGCCGTCGGTGAGCCAGTGCACCTGTCGCCAGCCGGCCTCACGGCCCAGCTCGACGAGGTGCTCGATCAACGCGCGACCGATGCCGTGGCGCCGCGAGGTCGGGTCGACGAACAGGTCCTCGAGGTAGCAGTCGTCGTCCGCGCTCCACGTCGAGGGGTGCGTCTGCGCGTGCGCGAAGCCCAGCACCTGACCGTCCACCTCGGCCACCAGACCCCACAGCGCCGGGTAGCCCGGGTCCGTCAGGCGCTGGAACACGACGTCGGTGGTCTCGGCGTCGAGGTCGGTGCCGTAGAACGCGAGGTAGCCGTGCCACAGCGCCTCCCACGCGGCGCGGTCGGCGCCGACCAGCGGGCGGACGAGGACCGTGCTCACGAGGATGCCTCGGGACGCAGGGTCGGGAACAGGATCACGTCACGGATGCTGGCCGCGTCAGCGAGCAGCATCACGAGTCGGTCGATGCCGATGCCCAGCCCGCCCGCGGGTGGCATGCCGAGCTCCATCGCGCGCAGGTACGCCTCGTCGACGTGCATCGCCTCGGCGTCACCGGCGTCCTTCGCGGCGGCCTGCGCCTCGAAGCGCTCGCGCTGGTCGTCGGCGTCGATGAGCTCGGTGAAGGCGTTCGCGTGCTCGCGTCCGACCATCAGCAGCTCGAAGCGCTCCGTGACGTGCGGCTTGGCCGGATCACGGTGGCGGCGGGCCAGCGGCGAGGTCTCGACCGGGTGCTCGATGACGAAGGTGGGCTCCCACAGCGTGTGCTCGACGAGCTGCTCGTACAGCTCGACGATCATCTTGCCGACGCCCCAGCTGTCCTCGACGTGGACCTCGTGCGTCTCGCACAGCGCTGCGACCTCGTCGCGCGGGGTGTCGTAGGCGAGCGCTGCCGCGCCGGTCGCCTCACGGGCGAGCTCGAGCACGGTCACCTGCCGGAACGGAGCCTTGAGGCTGACATCGCGGCCCTGGTAGGTGACGTCGGTGCCGCCGGTCGCGGCGACGGCCGCTGCCTCCACGAGCTGCTCGGTCATGCGCAGCACGTCGTCGTGGTCCGCGTACGCCTCGTAGCTCTCCAGCATCGTGAACTCGGGGTTGTGTCGTGTGGACATCCCCTCGTTGCGGAAGCTGCGGTTGATCTCGAACACCTTCGGGAACCCGCCCACGAGCAGGCGCTTGAGGTACAGCTCCGGCGCGATGCGCAGGTAGAGGTCGGTGTCGAGCGTGTTGTGGTGCGTGACGAACGGGCGTGCCGAGGCGCCACCCGGGATCGGGTGCAGCATCGGGGTCTCGACCTCGACGAAGCCGCGGTCGGTCATGTCCTTGCGGATCGCGGCGAGCACCTCGTGGCGGATGCGGAAGATCCGCATCGCGTCCTCGTTGACGACCAGGTCGGCCTCACGGCGGCGCGATCGCTGCTCGATGTCGGAGAGCCCGTGGTGCTTGTCGGGCAGCGGGCGCAGCGACTTGCTGAGCATCGTCACCGAGGTCGGCTTGATCGACAGCTCGCCGGTGCGGGTGGCGAGCACCTCGCCCTCGGCGCCGACCCAGTCGCCGACGTCGACGTTGTCGAGCACGAGCACCGCGTCCTCGTCGAGCGCCTTCTTGATGATGAACAGCTGCAGGTCGGTGCCGTCCTCGCGCAGGACGACGAAGCGCAGCCGGCCGATGTCGCGGTCCGCCACGACGCGCCCCGCGACGCGCACGACCTCGCCGGTCTCGGCGCCGGCCTCGAGCTCGCCGTGCTCCGCGACGATCGCCGCCAACGCGTGCGACGGTGTGAACGAGTAGGCGTACGGGTGCACGCCGGCGTCGCGCAGCGCCTGCGCCTTCGCGCGGCGCACGTCCATCAGCTCCTCGAGCCGCGACCCGGACTCCTCGACGTCCTCGAGCCCGTCGGGCTGGTCGGGGTCGGTCACGGGGTCGGTCACCTGATCGGTCACGGGGGCTCCTGCGAGGGCGAACGTGCGGCCGCTGACGGTATCCCGACCCCGCCACGCTCCTCGCGGGTGCGCGTCGATGTCAGCCGGACGCAACGATGTCAGTCCGAGCGACCACCGATGGCCGCTGAGCCTCACATCGTTGCGCTCGGCTGACATCGCGGTGAGGATGTGAGCACCGGCGGACCGCGCCGCGTGACACGGGGGCACCGATGAGCACCGAGACGATGACCGCACGGGGTGTCCAGTTCCCGGAGGTGGACGGCAAGCGCAGCTCGACCCAGCTGTCACGCGACGTGCTGGCGTACGCGACGGCCGAGGTCGACCCGGCGCTGTCGGCCGCCGTCGCCGCCGAGCGGTCCTGGCACACCGCCTACCCGCAGCACCTGCGCACGATGACCGCCCGCGCCGCCGCGTCCGGCGAGGCTGCGTCGACGATCGCGCGCGCCGGGCTCGACCGCCTGCACCAGCAGTTCGAGTACATCGGCGCCGACGGCGTCACGCGCCGGCTCGACGAGGCGGTGTCGATGAACCCTGCAGCGCCGCTCGGACGTCGCGTCGTGGAGGGCGAGGGGCTGCGCAGCACCGAGCTGGTGGTCCCGTACCGGGGCCGTGAGCTGCGCGGCGCCGACATCGTCGCCCAGGCGCGGCGGTGGGCGCAGGACGGCGTCGTCGAGCCCTCGTTCGTGGACGTCATCGAGCGCGTGGTGGACAACCCCGAGTGGCTCGACCTGCGCGGGCGCACCTTCGCGCTGCTCGGCGCCGGCGCCCAGAGGGGGCCGACCGAGCTCTTGCTGTCGTGGGGCGCCGACGTGCACGCCGTGGACGTCCCGTCGGCGCGCGTGTGGGACCGGCTGACCGCGATGGCGAGCGCCGGCGCGGGAACCCTGCACGTGCCGGTACGCACCGACGGCGCCGACGGCTGCGACCTGCTCACCGACACCGCGGCGATCCGGCTGTGGCTCACCGAGGTCGAGGGCCCGATGGTGCTCGGCAACTACACCTACATGGACGGCGCCGACTTCGTCCGCGTCGCGATGGCTGCCGACGCGATCAACCTCGGCATCCTGCAGGCGCGAGACGACGTCAGCCTCGCGTACCTCGCGACGCCGACCGACGTGTTCGCGGTGCCGCCGGAGGCTGTGGCCCACGCGCGCGTCCGACAGGCCGAGGCGGGGCTGTCCGGCGCCCTCGCCGGAATCACGAACCGGCTCAGCGGCGGACGCGCGTTCGTCCCCGCGTTCAGCGAGACCGTCACCGCCGAGGACGGCCGCGAGCTCGGCATCGCCGACTGCCTCGTCGTCCAGCAGGG
>JBFGFG010000178.1:0-5898 GCA_041579655.1 Nitriliruptoraceae bacterium | reverse complement strand
GTCGTTCCGCGGCTCCCCGTCGATCCTGGTGGACGGACGGGACGCGTTCGCGCAGGGCGACGAGCCCGTTGGGCTCTCGTGTCGGATCTACGCGACCCCGGACGGGCCAGCCGGCTCGCCCACGATCGACCAGCTCCGCACGGTGCTCGGCGGGTCCTGAGCTCCGTCAGGCGCTGGGGTCCTTCACCGGGATGCCGGCGGCGCACTGGGGGCAGCTCGCCGCCTCGTGCGTGACCAGCGGCGAGCGCACCAGCACGCGGGGCTCCCACGGCAGCGGCATGTCCTCGCTGGAGCGGTCAACCATCGCCGCGAAGCCCACCACGTGGGCCTCCTTGCGGGTGAGGAACGCCGCGGCCTTCGCGGCGGTGCGACCCGTGCTGAGCACGTCCTCGATCACCACGACCCGGTCACCCGGTCCCACGCGCTGACCCCGGCGCAGCCCGTGGCCGCGCTGGCCCTCCTCGAACCACAGCATCCGCGCGGCGAGCGCCTCGGCCACGACGAACGCGAGCACCATCGAGCTCACGCCCGGGGCGCACACGACGTTCGCGTCGAGCTCGCGCAGCTGGTCGGCGAGCTGCCGGCCGATGCGCCGCGCGAACGCCGGGTCACCCATAGCGATGGTGCACTGCAGGTAGGTGTCGGCGTGGCGGCCGGACTTCAGCTCCCAGTGGCCGGACTGGTGGACACCGCGGGCCTTGAGCTCGTCGAGAAGCGCCATCAGGCGTCCTGTCGCAGCGACGCGGCGATGGCCCGGGCAGCGGCCGCAGGGTCGTCGGCGCGGGTGATGGGACGGCCGATGACCAGCAGGTTCGCACCTGCGGCCATCGCGGCCTCCGGCGTCGCGACGCGTGCCTGGTCGTCGGTGGCCGAGCCGGCAGGACGCACACCGGGCGTGACCAGCATCGAGTCCGGGCCGGCGGCGGCACGCACCGCTGCGAGGTCCGTGGGGGCGCACACCAGCCCCTGCGCGCCGGCGCCGGTGGCCAGCGCAGCGAGCGCGGGCACCTGCGTCGCCGCGTCGGGCGCGTTGATCGAGCGCAGGTCGTCCTCGGTCATCGACGTCAGCACGGTGACGGCCAGCACGATCGGCGCGTCGCCGACCGATCCGGCGGCCTCCCAACCGGCCTGCAGACCCTCGACCGCGGCGGACACCATCGCAGAACCGCCGCAGGCGTGCACCGTGGTCATCGCGACACCGAGCTTGCCCAGCGCGGTCGCCGACCGGCCGACGGTGGTGGGGATGTCGTGGAGCTTGAGGTCGAGGAACACCGGGGCGTGCTCGGCGATGCGCGCGACCGCCTCGGGGCCGTGGGCGCCGAACAGCTCGAGGCCGACCTTGCAGACGGCGACCTCGCCGCTGAGCGCGGACGCGAGCTCGACGGCCTCGTCGAGGGTCGGGACGTCGAGCGCGACGGCGATGGGCGGCAGGGACACGTGGGTGCTCCGGAGGTGACGAGGTCGGATGTGCAGGTCTAGCTGTTCAGCTCCACGGCTGCACGGTGCCGCGCAGCTCCGCGATGCTGCGGATGCCGCGCGCGGCGAGCCAGCTGCGCAGCTCGTGCACGAGCCGCTGGGTCAGCAGCGGGTCGGCGAAGTTCGCGGTGCCGATCGCGACGGCGCTGGCGCCGACGCGGACCATCTCCACGACGTCCTCGACGGTGCGCACACCACCCATGCCGATGATCGCAGCGTCCGGGCGGGCCTGGTGGACCTGGTGGACGGCACGCACGGCCATCGGACGGATCGCCGGACCGGACAGGCCGCCGAAGGTGTTGCGGATGCGCGGGCGCCCCGTCTCGGGGTCCACCGCCATGCCGAGCGTGGTGTTGATCAGCGACAGCCCGTCTGCCCCGGCGTCCATGACGGCCCGCGCGATCTCGGCGATGTCGGTCACGTCGGGCGTCAGCTTGCCGAGGATCGGGACGTCGGCAACCTCCTTGACCGCCTTGATCACGGCCTCGGACGGACCCGGCTGGCACGCGAACACCAGACCGCGGTGCGCGACGTTGGGGCACGAGAGGTTCACCTCGAGCGCGGCGATGCCGCCGCGCCCCGCGAGCTTCTCGGCGACCTGACGGAACTCGTCGACGGACTTGCCCGCGATCGAGACGATCACCGGCACGCCCTTGCCCTGCAGCCACGCGAGGTCGTGCTCGATCCACGCGTCCACGCCCGGGTTCTGCAGCCCGATGGCGTTGAGCATGCCGCTGGGGGTCTCGTGCATCCGCGGCGTGGGCAGCCCCTCACGGGGCTCGATGGTGATCGACTTCGCGACGATCGCACCGAGCTCGGCGACGTCGAAGAAGCGGTCAATCTCCTGGCCCGAGGCGAAGCAGCCGGAGGCCGTGGTGATGGGGTTGGCCATCGCGACGCCCGCGAGGTCGACCGAGAGGTCGACGTCGGCGGGGGCGATGGCGCGGTCGGTGTCGAGCTGGCTCATCCGAACAGCTCCTCGTCGGTGTGACGGACGGGCGCGGCCGACTCGTCCTCGGGCACCACGGACGGCCCGACGGCCCACCGGGTCTCGTCCCACGCGATGCGGTTGCCGCTGAACACGGGCCCGTCGAGGCACGCGCGACGGTTCTTGATGCTGCCGTCGGGCTCGATCGTCGGCAGGATGCAGGTCCAGCACACCCCGACGCCGCAGGCCATGTGCTCCTCGACGGAGACCTGGCACGGCACCTCGAGGCGGGCGCACTCCTCGGCGACGGCGCGCAGCATCCCCATCGGGCCGACCGCGTACACCACGGTGGTGCCGCAGGCCTCGATGCGCTCCTCGAGCACGTCCGTCACGCGGCCGTGGGTCCCGTAGGACCCGTCGTCGGTGGTGAACGCAACGGTGCTGCTGGCGCGCTTGGCGTCGATGATGCCGTGCAGGCGCGACTCGGTCGCGGCGCCGTTGATGATGTCCACGCGCATCCCGGCCTTCTGGAGCGTCTCGCCCAGCCAGAACAACGGCGCGGAGCCGTATCCACCGGCCACGAGCATGCACGCGACCGACTGCTTCGGGATCGGGAACGGGACGCCGAGAGGCCCGATGACGTCGAGGTGGTCGTGCACCCGCACGCCGGTGAGCCACTCGGTGCCGTCGCCGTGGACGTCGTACACGAAGGTGAGCGTCCCGTTGCCGACGTTCGCGATCGAGAACGGGCGGCGCAGCAGCGTCGAGGGGGCGCGAACGCCGACCTCCACGAACTGACCCGGCTTGGCCCGCGCGGCGAGCTCCGGGGCCGAGATCGTCAGCACGCGGTAGGCGCCCTCCTTGCGGTGGTCAACCACCTCGAAGCGGCCGGACAGCGGCCCGTCACCCGGGCGCCCAGCGGGCGCCTCGGGACGGTGCTTGGGGGCGACGGTCACGCGGGGCCTCCTGCGTCGGCTGCGGCGAGGTGCTCCTGCAGCGAGGTGACGGTCAACGGACCGGTCAGCAGCGCCTCGATCCCCTGGATGGCGGCGAGGATGCCGGCGAGGGTGGTGATGCACGGCACGCCGTTGGTCACGGCCGCCTCGCGGATCTCGTAGCCGTCCCCGCGGGTGCCGGAGCCGAACGGGGTGTTGAGCACCAGGGTGACCTCACCGCTGGTGATGAGCTCGATGATGCCGCGGTCGCCGTGGCTGACCTTGCCGACCACCTTGGTCGGCACGCCGGCACGCTCGAGCAGGTCGGCGGTGCCCTCTGTGGCCACGACCTCGAAGCCGAGGTCGATCAGGCGCTTCACCGGGAACACGATCGCGCGCTTGTCGCGGTTGGCGACCGACACGAAGATCGAGCCGCTGGTCGGCAGCACCATCGAGCCGGTGCCTGCCTGCGACTTCGCGAACGCCGCACCGAACGAGGTGTCGATGCCCATGACCTCACCGGTCGAGCGCATCTCCGGCCCCAGCAGCGAGTCCACGCCCGGGAAGCGGTCGAACGGCAGCACCGCCTCCTTCACCGCGATGTGCTGGCGGCGCGGGCCGGTCACGGCGTCGTGCTCGGGCAGCATCGGGTCGGGGCCGCTGCGCAGCTCCTTGATGGTCGCACCCAGCATCACGTGGGTGGCGACCTTGGCCAGCGGCACGCCGGTGGCCTTGGACACGAACGGCACGGTGCGCGACGCACGCGGGTTCGCCTCGATGCAGAACACCGTCTCGTCCTTCACGGCGAACTGCACGTTCATCAGGCCGCGCACGTCCAGCCCGCGGGCGATGCCCTCGGTGAAGTCGCGGATGGCCCTGATCTGGCCGCGGCCGAGGGTGACCGGCGGCAGGGTGCAGGCCGAGTCGCCGGAGTGGACCCCGGCCTCCTCGATGTGCTCGAGCACGCCGCCGATGAAGATCTCCTCGCCGTCGAACACGGCGTCGACGTCGACCTCGATCGCGCCCTCGAGGAACTTGTCCACCAGGATCGCCTGGTCGGGGAACGCCTTGACCGCCTCGGCGAGGTAGCGCTCGAGCATCGCCTCGTCGTCCACGATCTCCATCGCGCGACCGCCGAGCACGTAGCTCGGGCGCACCAGCACGGGGTAGCCGATGGTCTCGGCGATGGTGCGCGCGTCCTCGAAGCTGCGGGTGACCGCGCCCTGCGGCATCGGCAGCCCGAGCGACTTCATCATCGCGCCGAACTTGCCGCGGTCCTCGGCGTCGTCGATCGCGGACGGCGAGGTGCCGAGGATCGGCACGCCGGCGTCCTGCAGCTCCTGGGCGAGCTTGAGCGGGGTCTGGCCGCCCATCTGCACGATCACGCCGAGCGGGTGCTCGCGCTCGCAGATGGCGAGCACGTCCTCGAGCGTGAGCGGCTCGAAGTACAGCCGGTCCGCGGTGTCGTAGTCGGTGGAGACCGTCTCGGGGTTGCAGTTGATCATCACCGCGTCGTAGCCGGCGGCCTGCACGGCCTGGACCGCGTGCACGCAGCAGTAGTCGAACTCGACGCCCTGCCCGATCCGGTTCGGCCCGGAGCCCAGCACGATCACGCTGCGCTTGTCCGTGGGCAGCTGCTCGTCCTGGTCCTCGTACGTCGAGTAGTGGTACGGGGTGTAGGCCTCGAACTCGGCGGCGCAGGTGTCGACGGTCTTGTAGACCGGCGTGATGCCGGCGGCCTTGCGGCGCGCACGCACGCGGGCCTCGCTGGTCTGCAGCACACGGGCGATCTGGGCGTCGGAGAAGCCCTCGCGCTTGGCGGCGCGCAGCAGCGCGTCCGGCACGGCCGAGAGGTGCTCGTGGCCGCGCAGCTCGCGCCGGCGCTCGATGATCTGCAGGAACTGGTCGATGAACCACGGGTCGATGCCCGTGAGCTCGCTGACGTGCTCGACCGTCCAGCCGCGGGTCAGCGCCTCGTCGATGGCCTCGTAGCGCTCGGCGGTGGGGCGCACCAGCGCTGCCTCGAGCTCGCCGTCGGCCACGCCCAGCGGCGGCTCGGCGCCGAAGCCGACGCGGCCGTCCTCGAGGCTGCGCATCGCCTTGTTCATCGCCTCCTTGAAGGTGCGACCGATCGACATGATCTCGCCGACCGACTTCATCTTCGTGGTCAGCGTGTCGTCGGTGCCGCGGAACTTCTCGAACGCGAAGCGCGGGATCTTCACCACGACGTAGTCGATGGACGGCTCGAACGCGGCCTTGGTCTCGCGGGTGATGTCGTTGCTGATCTCGTCGAGGGTGTAACCCACGGCCAGACGCGCAGCGATCTTCGCGATCGGGAAGCCGGTCGCCTTCGAGGCGAGCGCGGACGAGCGCGACACGCGCGGGTTCATCTCGATCACCACCATCGCCCCGTTTTCGGGATTCACCGCGAACTGGATGTTCGAGCCGCCGGTGTCGACGCCGATCTCGCGGATGATCGCGACCGCCGAGTCGCGCATCACCTGATACTCCTTGTCGGTCAATGTCTGCGCCGGTGCCACCGTTATGCTGTCGCCGGTG
>JBFGFG010000177.1:0-6010 GCA_041579655.1 Nitriliruptoraceae bacterium | reverse complement strand
GCTGCTCGCGTCGGACGCCCCTGACGTCGCTGCCGCGACGTCGCTGTCGCCGGCGCTCCCCGCGGCGGACGCGTCCGGGGCGCGGTCGCTGCCGGCACCCCCGCGCGCGGCGTCGACGTCCTCCACCCAGGCGCGGTACGCGGCGACGGCCTCCTCGCCCATACGCAGCCCGTTGTGGTCCATGCCGGCGAACACCAGCTCGTCCGCGCCGAGCAGCTGGGGCGACAGCGCGTAGTCAGGACCGACGAACGCGACGTCGCCGGCGCCCGTCCCGTCGTACACGGTCAGCCAGCGGATCGGGTCGTAGGTCTCGCGCCCGCCGTCGATGCCGTTGAGCTCGACCAGCCAGTCGGTGTCCTTGTCGATCTCGTCGCACGACATGTGCGTGCCACGCGACACCATCGGCGCGCACAGCGAGGTGCCGTGGTTCGCGCCAGCGATCGCCACCACCGAGACCACGTCCTGCGCGAGGTCGGGGTGCAGGTCCAGCGTGCGCCGGACCAGGGTGACGCCGAGCGAATGCCCCACGAGGTGGACCCGGTCCGAGCCGGTGTACTCCTGGACCACCCGGATGAACGCCTCGAGGTCCGGCACGTTGACGTCGTTGTTGGTGCCGCGCGGCAGCCCGTCCTGGCCTGCGTGGTCGGCGTCGCGCTCGGGATTCTGGCGGATCGGCGAGGACCCGGAGCCGTTGCCCATGCCGTTGTACGACAGCGCCCATAGCTCTTGGGCGCTCCAGCCGGCGGCCATGAAGTCGTCGCGCACGGGGTAGTAGTCGGCGTGGTCCACGACGTTGCCGTGCACGAAGATCACCGGCGCGCGGGTGATCGGCGCGCGGCGGGCGATGCCGCCGAAGCCGCCGATCGGGATGCCCCACTCGTCGTCGACCAGCCGCGGCACGTCATCAGCGAAGCGGTCCACGGCGGGCGCCGCCGGCTCGATGTGCTGGATCTGGTGGTCCGCCGAGGCGGGGGCAGCGAGCACGCCGAGCAGCAGCACGCTGGTGGCGAGGGTGGCGGCGGCGCGGGCGCTCACGCCGTCACCTCGAGCATCGCGACGATCTGGTCGGCGACCTGCTCTGCACCTCGGCGCGAGAGCGCGAGCGTGTAGTGGTTGACGTCCTGCAGCTCGACCACCTCCAACCGCTCGGTGGCGTCGTCGAACGCCTGCACGACGGCCCGCGGGTACAGCGGGTCGGCGCCCATCAGCCCGACGGGCGCCCACAGGAAGCGCATCGGCAGCTCGATGCTCGCGAGGTCCTCGCGCAGCGTGTGGTCGACCAGCGTGTCGGCGCCGTCGCCGCGGATCGCGTCCGCGTTCACCTTCGACACGAACGCGCCGTCCACGCGGTGCACGTCATGGGTGAGGTACTCCTCGAGCAGCTCGTTCCAGTCGCCCACCAGCGCCGGGTGCACCCGCCAGTACGCGAAGTACTCCTCGAGGGTCGGGAACTCCATCGACAGGCGCACCATCGCCGGGCCGATCACCGCGGTCAGCACCGTGTCGACGTCGAGCCCGGCCGGCACCTCCAGCGCGAGGCCGCCGTCCACCAGCAGCAGACCGGTGATCCGGTCCGGGTGCAGCAGGGCCGCCTTGACCGCGACGAAGCCGCCCATCGAGTGGCCCGCGATCAGCGCGTCGTCGATGCCGAGGTGGTCGAGCACCGCGATGAGGTCGTCCGCGTGGGCCGCCATCGAGAACGGACCCGGCAGCGTGCCGCTGTCGCCGCGGCCCCGCAGGTCGGGCGCCAGCAACGTCACGTCCTGCGGCAGTAGCTCGGCGATCCAGCGCCACGACACGTGGTTGGCCGTGATGCCGTGCGGCGCGAGCACCACGCGGTCGCCGGTCCCCCAGCGCCACACGGCCAGCTCGCCGCCCGCCACGGGCACGGTCAGTCGGCGAGCGGTCCGCTCGGTGGTCTTCGTCATCTCGTTCTCCCTCACCCCAGGGTGATGCGGTCGCCGATCTCGGCCCGCAGCAGCTTCTTGTCGATCTTCCCGACGCTCGTCTTCGCGATCTCGTCCACCAGCACCACGGCGTCGGGGAACCACCAGCGGGCCACCCGACCGTCGAGGAACGCGTGCAGCTCCTCGAGGTTCGGCGGCACCTCGGCGTCGCTCGGGACCACAACCGCGACCGGGCGTTCGTCCCAGCGCGGGTGCGGCAGCCCGATGACTGCCGCGTCGGCCACGGCCGGGTGCGCGAGCAGCTCGCCCTCGAGCTCGACCGAGCTGATCCACTCGCCGCCGGACTTCACCAGGTCCTTGGTGCGGTCCACGATCCGGTACGAGCCGTCGGCCGCGATCGTCGCGACGTCACCGGTGCGCAGCCAGCCGTCGTGGAACTTCTCGTCGGCCTCCTCGCGGTAGTACGCGCTGGCGATGAACGGCCCGCGCACCTCGATCTCGCCGACCGCGACGCCGTCGGCGGCGACCGGCTCGCCGTCCTCGCCGACCACGCGCAGCTCGAGCCCGGGCGACACCGTGCCGGTGCGCTCCTTGGCGTCCAGCACGTCGCTGAGGTCGTCGACCGGCTGCCCGCGACGCGGACGGCTCACGGTCGCGACCGGGCCGGTCTCGGTCATGCCCCACGTCTGGAGGTAGTCCACGCCGAGCCGCTCGTAGAACTCGATGAGGCTGCGCGGCGACGCGGCACCGCCCACGCCCAACGCACGCAGCGTCGGCAACGCCACCTCGCCGGACTCGAGCCCGGGCACGAGCGACTTCCAGATCGTCGGCACGCCCGCGGCGAAGGTCACGCCGTGGCGCTGCATCACCTCGGCCAGCGCGTCGGGTGAGGAGTCGCTGCCGTGCAGCACCAGGTCCGCCCCGACGAACGGCGCCACGTACGGCAGCCCCCAGCCGAACGCGTGGAACATCGGCACGACCGGGAACACCACGTCGCGCTCGAGGATGCCGAACACCGAGGCCATCGCGACGCTCATCGCGTGCAGCACCTGGGCGCGGTGGCTGTACAGCACACCCTTGGGCATGCCGGTGGTGCCGGAGGTGTAGCACAGCCCTGCCGCGGCGTTCTCGTCGACGTCGGGCAGCAGCGCGGGGTCCATCGGCTCGACGCCGGTCAGCAGCTCCTCGTGGCGGCGCAGGTCGGCGAACGCGCTCACGTCGACGTCGTCGGGCACCTCACCGAGCACGACGTGGTGGCGCACGCTCGGCGTCGACGGCGTGGCGGCGGCGAGGAGGCCGAGCACCTCCGGGTCGGCGAACACGACCTGGTCCTCGGCGTGGTCGATGATGTAGGAGATCTGCTCGTCGTACAGCCGCACGTTGACGGTGTGCAGCACCGCGCCGACCAGCGGCACGGCGTAGTACAGCTCGAGGTGGGCGGCGGTGTTGAAGCCGAACGACGCGACGCGGTCGCCGGGCTTCACCTTCAGCTCGTCGGTCAGCACCCGGCACAGCCGCAGCACGCGGTCGGCCACCTCCGCGTAGCTGCGGTCGCCGTCGATGCCGTGCACGCGCGAGCCGCCGTGGACGGTGCGCATCCGGTCGAAGATCATGCGGATGGTGAGCGGGGTGGTCTGCATCAGTCCGGGGAGCGTCATGGCTGCGCCTCGTCGGTGGTCGTGCGGGAGGGGGACGTGGTGGGCGCCGACGCGGTCGTCGCGCTGACGTCGGCGAGCGCGATCGCGAGCACCAGGCTGGCGGCCTGCTGCGGCACGCGCGGGTCGAGGCCGGTGCACTCGCGCACCCGACGCAGCCGGTAGGTCACGGTGTTGGCGTGCACGAACAGCCGGTCGGCGACGGCCCGCACGGCGCCGTCCGCGAGGTAGGCCCGCAGCGTCTCGCGGAAGATCCCGTCGGGGTCGGCGGCGACCAGCGGCGCGAGCACGTCGTCGCGCAGGTGCCGCTGCAGCCCGTCGTGCTCGTGCACGGCCCGGTGCAGCGCCAGCGCGTCGGGACCCAGCACGCCGGTGCGCCCGAGCCGACGGGCTACGGCGAGCACCGACTCGGCACGCACCACCTCGCCGGCGAGCGGGGCGCCGGGCTGTGCGGCGTGGCCGTGCGCGACGGTGCCGAGCCGCGCCAGCAGCGCAGCGAGGTCATGGGTCCTGAGCGGGACGAGAGCCACGAGGTGACCACCGCGGCGACCGACGATGGTGCCGCTCGGCACGGACGCGTCGAGGTGGTCCTCGTCGCTGGCGGCGTCCCCGGGCAGCACGACCGGCACGTAGCTGTCGGCGAGCGTGAGGCCGTGCCCGCTGGCGACAGCGCGGGCCGCGGCCTCGTCCTGCGCGGCGAGCAGGTCCGCGACCAGCGCCTGGCGTCGCGCGTCCATCCGACGCAGCTGCTCGCTGCTGGCGGTGGTGTGGCCCTCGGCGAACGCGGTCGAGGCGCGGTCGGCGTACTCGATCCAGCGACCGGCGAGGTCGCTGACGAGGTTCGGCGCGACGGCGGTGGAGGCGTCCGCGATGCCGGTCCAGCCGACACGGCTGGCGATGCGGAACGCGTGCATCGCGGCGTCGAGGCTGATGCCGGCGCGCTGCCGCTGGCGACCGGACGCGACCAGCGCGGCGCGGTCGGGCACCGGCTCACCGACCCCCTCGGCGAGCGCGACCACGAAGCGGCGCACGAACGCGGCCGAGGTGCGCAGCACGTGGTCGAACGAGCCGTCGTCCATCGCCGCGTACTCGGCGACCTCACGGCGGTAGGCGGCGCCCATCGTCGGCACGAGGTCGTCGAGCCCGTCCAGCACGTGGCGCGCGACCGCCGCGAGGCGCTGCTCGGCGGAGCCGCCGTCGGCAGAACCGTCGGCGGCGCTGTCCGCGCCCGGACGCAGGTGGTGGACGGCGGCGAGCTCGTCGTCGGCGGCCATCAGCCGGCCCGTCCGACGCTGGCGTCCAGCAGCCGACCGATGCCGAGCAGCTCGGTGAGCCGGTCGCGGTCGAGCTCGGCCTTGGGGCCGCCGTACACGATCCGGCCGCGCTGCAGCACGTGCACGTCCTCGACCACGTCCAGCGCGAACGCGATGTTCTGCTCGACCAGCAGGATGGTCACGCCGTCCTCGTTTGCGGCGCGCAGCAGCGCGAACAGGTCGGCGATGATCGCCGGGGCGAGCCCGGCGGACGGCTCGTCGACCAGCAGCAGCTTCGGCTCGGACATCAGCGCGCGGGCCACGGCGAGCATCGCCTGCTCGCCGCCGGACATCGTCCCAGCCGCCTGACCACGCCGCTCGGACAGCCGCGGGAAGCGGTCGTACATCGCGTCGAGCACGCCCTGGTAGCGAGCCGGCTCACGCTTGCGCAGCGTGTAGGCGCCGAGCCGCAGGTTCTGCTCGACGGTGAGCTCGCCGAACACCTGGCGGCCCTGCGTGATGTGGGCCATGCCGGCCTCGACCCGCTCCTCCGGGGAGAGCGTGGTGACGTCGACGCCGTCCAGGATGACGCTGCCCTCCCACGCCGGCTGGATGCCGCCGACGACCTTCATCGTCACGGACTTGCCGGCGCCGTTGAGGCCGAGCACTGCGGAGATGCCGCCGGCCGGGACCACGAGGTCGACCCCGTGCAGCACGGTGTTGCCGCCGAAGCCGGTCGCGATGCCCCGCAGCTCGAGCATGGGTGTGTCGCTCATGCGTGCACCTCCACGACGAGCTCGTCGAGCTCGTCGACCGTGTCGTCGTCCATGTCGTCGGTCGTGTCGTCGGTCGTGTCCTGCGTGTCGGGCTGCACCGGACGCGCGACGACGCGGCGCGGCGCCGGCGGCTCCTCGTCGACCCACGAGCGCAGCTCGGGACCGGGCGCCGTGGCGTCCACGTCCGGTGCGACGACCGCGACCTCGACGACCGGGCGGGCGAACGCCGTGACCGGCTCGCGCTCGACCGGCTCAGACGCGACCAGCTCAGACGCGACCGCCGGCCCAGACACAACCAGCTCAGACGCGACGGGCTCCGGCGCGACGGGCTCAGGCTCGACGGCCAGCTCCGCGTCGACGGGCAGCTCCGGGTCGACGGCCAGCTCCGGGTCGGGCTCGTTGAGGCCCGCCTGCTCGGC
>JBFGFG010000176.1:0-6057 GCA_041579655.1 Nitriliruptoraceae bacterium | reverse complement strand
GTGCACGAGCATGCCCGCGGAGAACGACCGCCGATGGTCCCCGGGGACGCGCTCGGCGAGATCGCGCTGCTGCACGACGTGCCGCGCACCGCCACCGTCACCGCCACCGAGCCGAGCACGCTGCTGGTGCTCGACCGCGGCAGCTTCCTCGCCGCGGTCGGCTCCCACGCGCGCAGCCACCGCATCGCCGACGACCTCGCCAGCGGTCGCCTCAGCTGAGGAGGTCCGTCAGCTGAGGAGGTCCGGGGTGAAGCCTGCGCGCACCGTGTTCTCGGTCACCACGACCGGGTCGACGAACTGCTTGAGGTAGTCCGGGCCGCCGGCCTTGGAGCCCACACCGCTGTGGCCGAAGCCGCCGAACGGCTGGCGGCCGACGATCGCGCCGGTGGTGCCGCGGTTGACGTAGATGTTGCCGGCGCGCAGGTTGCTGGTGACGTGACCGATGTCGCGGGCCGAGCGGGTGAACACCCCCGCGGTCAGCGCGTACGGGGTCGCGTTGGCCACCTCGATGAGCTGGTCCAGCGTCGGGCGCTTCACCACCGCCAGCAGCGGGCCGAAGGGCTCGTCGGTGACGTAGGGGTGGTCGCCGGGCAGGTCTGTGACGATGGTGGGCGGCACGAAGTAGCCGCCGTCCGGCACCGACGCGTGGCGGTGCACGATGCGCCCCGCGTCCGGCTGGCTCGACGCCAGCAGGCGCGCGTGCGCCTCGGCGTCCACCACCGGGCCGAGGTCGACCTCACCGTCACGGGGGTGGCCGACCAGCAGCTCCTTGGTGTGCTCCACGAGGCGCTCCACGAGCTGGTCGTGCAGCTCGTCCACCACCAGCAGCCGTGAGGTCGCCGAGCACTTCTGGCCGGCGAAGCCGAACGCGCTCTTCGCCGCGGCCGGGACGACCTCGTCGAGGTCGGCGTCGGACGCGACCAGCAGCGGGTTCTTGCCCCCGAGCTCGCAGATGACGCGCTTGATGGTGCGCTGGCCCGGGAGCACCTTCGCGGCGGTCTGCATGATGCCGAAGCCCACGGCGCGCGAGCCGGTGAACACGATGGTGGCGACGTCGGGGTGCTCGACCAGCCGTGCGCCCACGACCTCACCGGGGCCGGGCAGGAAGCCGAGCACGCCGGCGGGCAGCCCCGCTGCCTCGAAAGCCTGCACGAGGCCGTACGCGACGGCCGGGGTCTGCTCGGCGGGCTTGAGGATGGTGGCGTTGCCGGCCGCGATCGCGCCGGCGACCATGCCGGTGGGGATCGCGAGCGGGAAGTTCCACGGGGCGATGACCACGGTCACGCCGCGCGGGCGGTAGCTCATCGAGTTCGCCTCGCCGGGAGGCGACTGCACCTCGGCGCCACGCTCGAGCAGCACGGCCTGGCGGGCGTAGTACTCGAGGAAGTCGATCGCCTCGCACAGGTCCGCGTCCGCCTCGGCCCACGGCTTGCCGGCCTCGAACACCTGCAGCGCCGAGAGCTCGTCGCGGCGCTCGCGCATCCACGCGGCGGCCCTGCGCAGGATCGCTCCGCGCTCCGCGGCGGGGGTGCGGGCCCAGTCCTCGTGCGCCTTCAGCCCGGCCGCGATGGCCTCGTCAGCCTGCGCGGCGGTGGCGTTCTCGGCGCGGGCGATGACCCGGGCGTGGTCGCCGGGGTCGATCGAGTCCAGCGTGCCGGCGCCGCTGCGGCGCTGTCCCGCGATGACGATCGGCACGTCGATCACCGTGCGGTCGCCGTCACGGCGGGCGACGGCGGCGGCGAACGCGTTGCGCGCGGACGCCTCGTGCCACGGGCGCATCGCCTCGGGGAGGTAGTCCGCCATCGGGTCGGAGGCAGCGAGCGGGTCGGTGTAGCTGAGCGTGTCGGTCATGACGCCACCTCCGAGGTGGTCAGGGCGCGGGCGAGGTCGGTCGGCAGGGGGTCGGCGGTGGACAGCGCGGGCGGCGCGTCCAGCAGCCGTGCGAGGTCCTGTCCCCCGACGTCCTGCTGGCGCAGGAACGACTCGTTGGAGGTGTTCTCGAGCAGACGACGCACGAGGTAGCTCATCCCCGGCACGAGCTCGCCGATCGGGACGTACACACGGGTGCGCACGCCGTACGCGCCCAGCGAGGTCGGCAGCGTGCCGGCCATGCCGTGCAGCACCTCGACCTCGACGGCCTCGCGCGGCAGGCCCTGCAGCTCGGCGTGGCCGATCGCGTGTGCGAGCGAGCGCAGGTTGTGCGACGCGTACGCCGGGCGGATCACGGCCGCCGACTCGTTCATCAGCATCGCGCAGCGGTCGTAGTTCGCGTCGGATGCCCACTTCTGCTGGAACACCGGCACCGGCCAGTCGTTCTGTCGCGCGATCACGGTCTCGTGATCCCAGTAGGCGCCCTTCACCAGCCGGATGCCGATCGGCGTCGCGCCGTCGGCCACGCGCGCGGCGGACCACTCCAGCAGCGACTCGAGGTCCTCGTAGGAGTCACGCAGGTAGGCCTGCAGCACGATGCCGACGGCAGCCTCGGGCACGGCGTCCGCCAGCCGGCGGAACAGCTCGTGGGTCATGTCCTTGACCGCGAACTGCTCCATGTCGAACCACACGAACACGTCGTGCGCTGCGGCGGCCTCGAGGATCGGGCGCAGCCGGAACACGACGTCCTCGATGCCACGCGTGCGCGTGGTCGGGGCGAACTTCGGCGACAGCGCGGTCGGCTTGATCGCGACGGCGACGCGCGGCACGGCGCCGTGGTGGTCCTGCTCCTGGCGCGGGCGTGACGGCCACGTGCGCGCCTCGGTGCCGAGCCGCTCGACGAGGTCCAGCACGCGCGCGGCGTAGTGGTCGGACTCGCCGGCCGTCACGGTCTTCTCGCCGAGCGCGTCCACGATCACGCCGGTGCCGTCCTGCCACAGGTCGCGCAGCACCGCCAGGGCGTCGTCCGCGTCGCGGCCGGCGATGAAGCGCTTCGCGGTCGCGGCGATGCCGGCCGAGGAGATGCGCCGGGCGAGCCACGCGCCACCGGGGATGCGGGTCGCGAGGTGCACCAGCCAGCGCACCGGGCGCGGCGAGCTCGGCCCACCGAGCTCCTCCACGATGCGGTCCAGCGTGGTCTCCGGCAGCCGCAGCGCCGGGTACGCCTCCACGAGGCGGAACACGCCCACGCGCAGCGTCTGGTTCGCCATCAGGATGCCGAGCAGGAACGCCTCGACCTTCGCGAACAGGCCACCGTCACCACCCGAGGCGAGCTGTGCCGCGATCTCGCGCAGGCGACGCTCGAGCACCGCGGGGTCGACCGTGGGCGCGCCACCGCCACCGGCGTGGCCGACTGGGTCCAGGACAGGTGCTGCCATGACGTGCTCCCGTTCGCCGGCCGTTGCTGGGCCGGACCACCGTGACGCCGGGCATCGCGCCTGCGTCTTACTGGCACTCTACAGTGCCAGTATCAGGAACGTCAACGGTCAATCACCGGAGCCAGCACCACGCAGGCGCGCACAGCAACGACCCCACGGGCCCGGGGGAGGCGCGTGGGGTCGTTGCGAGGAGCAGCCGTCAGCTGACGGCGAGCTCCTCGACGCGGCCATCCGCATGGCGCGCGAACCGCTTGAGGTCGACCCCGTGGTTGGGGTCGTTCTCGGGCCAGGGCCAGCCGCCGAAGCCGGTCTCCTGGTAGTCGTGGTAGGCCTTCTGGATCTCGGCCTTGGTGTTCATCACGAACGGGCCGTACTGCACGACCGGCTCGCCGATGGGGCGCCCCTGCAGCACCAGCGCCTCGGTGCCGCCGGCGACGTCGGTGACCTCGACCGGGACGTCCGTGCGCAGCACCGCGGCCGTTCCTGAGCTGACCTCCTGCCCGCCGATGCGCAGCGAGCCGTCACCGAACACGTACAGCACGCGCATGGTGTCGGCGTGCCCGCCGGGCGGCAGCGTCCAGGACGCGCCGTCGGCCACGTCGAGGTGCCAGATGCCGACGTCGTGCTTGGGGTCGTGCGCCCAGGAGTGCGGCGGGGGCGTCGGCGCCCGCTCCCCCGGCACCAGCTCACCGGCCACGACGGTGACGCGCACCGGCTTGCCGCTGTGGTCGAGGAAGGTGTGCTTGGGGATCTCGTGGTCCCACAGCATCGAGAAGTGCGGCTCGACCAGCTTGTCGCGACCTGGGAGGTTGATCCAGATCTGGAACAGCTCGGTGGGGTTGCGGTCGCTGGTGTTGAGCAGCGGGAACATCTCCGCGTGGACGATGCCGTCGCCGGCCGTCATCCACTGCACGTCGCCCCGACCGAAGCGCGCCGCGGCACCCAGCGAGTCGCTGTGGTCCATGAAGCCGCCACGCATGAAGCTGATGGTCTCGACGCCGCGGTGGGGGTGCTGCGGGAAGCCCGGCAGCTGGGAGCCGTGGTACATCGACCAGCCGTCACGGCCGGAGAAGTCCATGCCGATGTCGCGACCGACGAGCGGGGCGCACGGCCCGAGCTCCTCGTCACCCTCGGGGAAGTCGTCGTCGTGGTGCACGCAGAACAGGAACGGATCGATGGTCGCCCACACACGGTCCAGCGGGACCGTCTGCAGCACGGCGTCGGTGGGGGTCTGCACGTGTTGTCTCCTCGCGACGGGAGTCGATAGTACAGATTAGAACTACACCTGTCCGGTGCCTGTTCCCAGCAGGTCGCGGGCGGTCGGCGAGGTGGGGGTCTCGGCCGGGTCCGGGTAGGTGCGCAGCACGCGGTCACTGGTGCCGCTGGAGGTCACCGAGAACCAGTAGTTCTCGTTCTTGTAGTGGTGCAGCCGGTGGTTGCGCCAGATCGCCCGGTACGGCCGCGACACGGGGCGGTAGTCGGTGTGGATGAGGTAGTGCGTCCACTCGTAGCCCATGCCGAGCACCGCGAGCGTCACGCCGTAGGTGAGGCCGGTCGCGAGGCGCGGGAACGCCAGCAGCACGATCAGCGCCTGGACCACCAGCACCTGGGCCAGCGCCTGCCACGGGATGAAGATCAGCGGCAGGTCGCGCGGGTCGACGTGGTGCTCGCGGTGCTTGCGCGCCAGCAGCGGGTCGATCGTGACCGGGCCCACCTTCTTCGGGCGCAGGTGCAGGATGCAGACGTGGATCACCCACTCCACGAACGGGAACGCGGCCAGCATCACCAGCGGCACCACCACGTCGATGGTGGAGAAGCCGCCGACCAGCACGCGCCCGACCACGGCCGCGACCAGCGCGACGGCGATCATCCACGGCGAGGGGTGACGCCAGAACTGCCGCCAGGCGTCGGACAGCGACATCGAACGGCGGCGTGGGCTCGCCAGCGCCTGCTCGTCGCGCGCCACCTCGACCTCGGCGCGCGCCTCCATGGCCCGGGATCGAGCGCGGGCCCCTGCGATGGCATCGCCCGCGCGTCGCAGGGGCCCGGCCCGCCAGAATCCGTCGGTTGTCATCTGGCCTCCGGGGGAAGGTCGGTCAGGCTTCGAGCGCCGTGCACACGGCGTCGGAACCAAGCGTGAGGAGCTCGGTGGCAGCTGCGTGCGCTGCGTCACCGTCGCCGACGGCGATGGCCTCGGTGATCGCGTCGTGGAGGTCGCCGCGGGTCGACTCGACGGCGAGCACGCCAGCCAGCGCGTCCACGGCCGGCTCGTACACGGCGCGCAGCTGGTTGTAGAGCAGCCGGAACACGATCGATCCGGACAGGTCGACGATCTCGTCCCAGAACACCACGGCGGCAAGCTCGCGCGCGACGGCGTCGTCGGCTGCGGCGATCCCTTGGGCCAGCGAGCGCAGACGCGCGGCCTGCTGGTCGGTGACGCCGCTCAGCGCAGCCTGCTGGGCAGCCTGCGCTCCGAGGGTCAGACGCGTCCGCATCACGTCGCGGATGACGCGCGCGTCGAGCCCGGTCCGGCTGAGCACCAGCCGCGGCAGCAGGTCGAGGCCACCGAACCGCCGGTAGTCGCGCACGGTCGTGCCGCCGCCCTGCCGGGTCTCGACGAGCCCTGCAGCGACCAGCTTGGCCAGCGCCGCGCGCACGGTCGGTCGCGACACGTTCAGCCGCTCGGCGAGGTCGCGCTCGCTCGGGAGCGCGTCGCCCGCCGGGAGCTCGCCGTCGATGATGCGGTCGG
>JBFGFG010000175.1:0-6070 GCA_041579655.1 Nitriliruptoraceae bacterium | reverse complement strand
GCCTGACCGACTCGCAGGGCCGTGCGGTGGACTTCAAGAACACCATCCTGATCATGACGTCCAACCTGGGCACGAAGAACCTGACCGCACCGTCGGTCGGCTTCGTGAACAAGGAGGACCAGCAGTCGATGTACGCCCGGATGCAGAAGCAGGTGGACGAGGAGCTCAAGAAGCACTTCCGTCCCGAGTTCCTCAACCGCATCGACGAGGTCATCACCTTCCACCCGCTCAGCAAGGACGAGGTCAAGCAGATCGTCGACCTGCTGATGAAGCGCGTGAAGGAGCAGCTGACCGCGAAGGGGCTGGACGTCGAGCTGACGGACAACCTCAAGACGTGGCTGGCCGAGAAGGGCTACGACCCGCAGATGGGCGCACGCCCGCTGCGTCGCACCATCCAGCGCGAGCTCGAGGACGTGCTCTCCGAGCGCCTGCTGTTCGATGACTTCGAGCAGGGCGCGCTGATCGTGGCGGACATCGACCGCTCCGAGGACCCCGACGGCGTGGTCACGTTCCGCACCGTCGAGGCGCCCTCGGCGCCCGACACCCCGCCGGTCGAGATGGCCGGTGGCGACCAGCCCGACGAGATCGCCAGCTCCGACGACGACGCCTGAGCGCGACGCCGCAGGACACACCAGCACGACACCACGGGCGGCCCACACGGGCCGCCCGTGGTGCGTCGCCGGTACCGTCGCCAGCCGCAGGAGGATGTACGTGGCGCACGACCTGATCGACTCGACCGAGATGTACCTGCGGACCGTCCTCGAGCTCGAGGAGGAGGGCATCCCCGCGCTGCGGGCGCGTCTCACCGAGCGCCTCGGCCTCTCGGCCCCCTCCGTCTCCGAGGGCGTCGCACGGCTGGCGAAGGACGGCCTCGTGGCGCTCCGCGAGGACCGCACCGTCGAGCTGACGGCGGCCGGTCGCGACGTCGCCACCCACGTGCTGCGCAAGCACCGCCTCGCCGAGCGACTGCTGGTGGACGTGCTGGGCCTCGAGGCCGAGTACGTGCACGACGAGGCCTGCCGCTGGGAGCACGTCATCTCCGACCGCGTCGAGGAGAAGCTCGCCGCGTTCCTCGGTGACCCCTCGACCTCGCCGTACGGCAACCCGATCCCCGGGTCGAACGAGGACCGGCCCCGCCCGCTGCTGGTCACGCTCGCGGCCGTCGATCCGGGCCGGTTCAAGCTGGTGCGCATCTCCGAGCAGCTGCAGGGTGACGAGGCCGTGATGCACGCGCTGGACAGGGCGAAGGTCCGGCCGGGCGTCGACTTCGACGTCGCCATCGGCGCGGGTGAGGTCGTGCTGACCCACGACGGCGGGGCGGTGGCCGTCGCCGACGACGCCGCGAAGCTGCTGTACGTGGTCCCGTTCGACGCCTGAGGGCGCGCCGATGACCTCGCCGCTGTCCGGCTTCCAGCAGGCCCTGCTCGACTGGGCCGACGACGCGCTGCGCGAGATGCCGTGGCGCAGCACGCGTGACCCGTGGTGGATCCTGGTGTCGGAGACGATGCTCCAGCAGACCCAGGTGTCGCGGGTCGGCCCGCGGTTCGAGGCGTTCGTGACGGCCTGGCCCACGCCGGGCGCGTGCGCCGCCGCGCCACGCAGCGCGATCATCGAGGCGTGGCAGGGGCTCGGCTACAACCGTCGCGCGGTGAACCTCCACGAGGCTGCGATCGCGCTCGACCGCGACCACGACGGGGTCGTGCCCGACGACCTCGCCGCGCTGCTGGCGCTGCCGGGGGTGGGCCCGTACACCGCCCGCGCCGTGCGGGCGTTCGCGTTCGAGCACGACGACGGGGTGGTGGACGTCAACGCGGCGCGCGTGCTCGCACGCGCGGTCGCGGGCAGCTCGATGACGCAGCGCGAGGTGCAGGGGCTGGCCGACGCGCAGGTGCCCCCCGGCCGGGGGTGGACGTGGAACCAGGCGGTGCTCGAGCTCGGCGCCACGACCTGTCGCAAGCGTCGCGCCGCGTGCGAGGTCTGCCCCGTGCGGGAGCACTGCGCGTGGCGTGGGGTCGGCCCGGACCCGGCCGAGGGGTCGTTCGGGACGGGCTCCACCCAGAGCCGCTTCGAGGGCTCCGACCGGCAGGGGCGCGGGCGCGTGCTGGAGGCGCTGCGAGCTGGCGACCTGCCGCAGCGGGCGGCCGACGCGGTCACCGGCTGGGACGACGAGGCGCGCACCGATCGCATCGTGGCGTCGCTGGTCACGGACGGACTCGTCGAACTCTCCGACGGCGTCCTCACGCTTCCTGACCGACACGGCCTGTAGAGTCCGAAACAGTCGAGCACTTGGAGCAGGCGCGTGGCGGACCGGCGCGACGACGACCTCAGGGAGGTGCTGTCGTCCTTGGCACCCGGGACCATGCTTCGCGACGGGGTGGACCGCATCATCGGCGCCGGACGTGGCGCGCTGATCGTGCTGGGCTACGACGACTCCGTGCAGGAGACGATCTCCGGCGGCTTCATCATCAACGCGAACGCCACATCGCAGCGGGTGGCCGAGCTCGCGAAGATGGACGGCGCGCTGATCCTCGACGACGGCCACGACCGCATCCTGCGCGCCAACGTCCACCTCGTGCCCGACTCCAGCATCCCGACCTCCGAGACCGGGACGCGTCACCGCACCGCCGAGCGGGTCGCCCGCCAGTGCCCGCACCCGGTGCTGTCGGTGTCCGAGTCGATGTCGCGCGTCACGTTGTACGTGGGCGAGCGCAAGAAGGTGCTCGAGGACGTCTCGACGCTGCTGTTCCGCGCCAACCAGGCGCTGTCGACGCTCGAGCGCTACCGCAGCCGCCTCTCCGAGGTCGCGTCGCGGCTCTCGGCCCGTGAGGTCGCCGACGACGTGGCGCTGCGCGACGTGTGCATCACGCTGCAGCGCACCGAGATGGTGCGTCGCATCGAGATCGAGGTCGGTGACCTCGTCGCCGAGCTGGGACGTGAGGGTCGCCTGATCGAGCTGCAGCGCGCCGAGCTGATGAGCGAGGTCGAGGAGGAGCGCGTGCTGCTGGTCCAGGACTACCGCGGTGACCGGCGTCGCAAGCTCAGCACGGTGCTCACCGCGCTCGACAAGCTCAGCAGCCACGACCTGCTCGACCTCGACACCATCGCCGCCGCGCTCGACCACGAGCCCCCGCGCGCCCTCGACACGCCGCTGCAGCCTCGCGGCTACCGGCTGCTCGCGCGCATCCCTCGGCTGCCGTCCTCGGTGGTGGACAAGCTCATCGGTCAGTTCCGCACGCTGCCCCGCATCCTCGACGCCACCGTCGAGGAGCTGCAGGAGGTCGACGGCATCGGCGAGGCCCGCGCACGCGGGATCCGCACCGGCCTGCGGTCGCTGGTCGAGACGAGCGCACGCGAGCAGTGACCAGGCCGTGACCAGGCAGTCATCTGGCTGTCAACGGGGTCACATCGTGCGTTCGGACGTGGCCGCGCAGCCAGCGTCCGGGGCGGCGGCGCCAGCGCACAGACCCCCTCTGACCTGCGAGAACATCACCCTCTGGGTGACATTCACCCTCGACGCACAGAGTGGCCGGTGATAACGTCCACGGTCGTCCGATGACGATGCGGCGTGTGTGCGGAGGGGTGCTGGAACCACGAGACCTGGCCCCTCGACGACGCCTCTGTGCGCCTCGATCGGCCTCCACGTGGCCACGGTGCTCCAGCGTCTGCTCGCCCTGTCCCAGCGGACGGCACGACGGGGTCGACCGGCCCCACGGACGCCCCCGGCATCCGCTCGGGGCACGCAGCACAGGAGCCATACATGGCGTACAGCGTCGGTGACACCGTGGTCTACCCGCACCACGGCGCGGCAGTGGTCGAGAGCACGCAGCAGCGCGAGCTGCACGGCGAGCCCTGCAACTACCTGGTGCTCAGGATGACCTACGGAGACCTGACGCTGATGGTCCCCGCAGACACCTGCCACGAGGTCGGCATCCGCGACGTCGTGTCCGGCGAAGAGGTCGAGCGCGTGCTCGAGGTGCTGAGGGCCGAGGACCTCGAGGCGAAGGGCAACTGGTCGCGACGCTTCAAGTCCAACTTCGAGAAGCTCCGCAGCGGCGACATCTACCAGGTGGCCGAGGTCGTGCGGAACCTCTCGATCCGCGACTCGGACAAGGGTCTCTCGGCCGGCGAGCGTCGCATGCTCGCCAAGGCGAAGGAGATCCTGCTCTCCGAGCTCAGCGTCGCGGTCAGCAAGGACGAGCAGCAGACCGAGGAGCTCATCGAGCAGGTGCTCGTGGCGGCGCACGGCCCCATCGGCTGAGCCCCTGCACCACCAGCACGGACACGACCGCGCCCGACGTTCCGCGTCGGGCGTCGTCGTGTCCGGGCATCGCCACCTGTGCCCTGCTGCCGACGTAGGCTCGGGCACCGAACGAGGAGACCGCGTGGCCGGCGAGGGACGAGGGAGCGCCATCGTCGAGCTCGTGCGGCTCGGGGTGGTCGTCGCGACGACCGCCGCCGGCTACGAGCTCGGTGACATGGCCTCGTGGGGCCCGGAGCCGAGGCTGCTGGGCGCGCTGCTCGGCGCGCTCGTGGGCTACCTCGTCGGTGGCGCGGTCGGCCGCCGGCTCGTCGCGACGGTGGACGAGACCCAGGAGCGCCTGCGCCGCGTCGACTCGGTCATCGTGGTGGCCGGCGCGGTCGGCGGGATGCTCGGGGCCGGCCTGGCGCTCGCGCTCGTGGCCCCGCTGGCGCTGCTGCCGGGGCGCACGATCACCATGCCGATCGGCTTCGCCCTGGTGCTGGCCGCCGGCTACGCGGGCGTGAGCATCGGGACGGCCCGGGGCGGCGACCTCGGTCGCTACCTCGGCGTCCGGGGGCGCATCGAGGTGAGCTCGCCGGCGCGCGGCGGCGGTGTGAAGGTGGTGGACAGCTCGGCGCTGATCGACGGTCGCCTGCTGGCGATCGCCCGGATCGGGTTCGTCGAGGGGACGCTGGTGGTGCCGCGCTTCGTGCTCGACGAGCTGCAGGGGATGGCCGACTCCGAGGACCGCCGCCGCCGCACGGCCGGCCGCCGCGGCCTCGACGCCGTCACCGCGCTGCAGCAGGAGCACCTGGTCGTGGTCGAGGTCACCGAGGACGACCCGCTGGACGTCGTGGAGGTCGACGCCAAGCTGGCGCGCGTCGCCCGGGACCGCGGTGCGTCGCTGGTCACGCTCGACACCGGGCTCGCCCGCGTCGCGGAGATCAGCGGCCTGCACGTGCTGGACCTGCACCAGCTCGCCGGCGCGATGCGCCCACCCGCGGTCCCGGGCGACCGCGTGGACGTCGACCTGATCAAGGAGGGCCGCGAGGCCGGTCAGGCGATCGGCTACCTGCCCGACGGGACGATGGTGGTGGTCGAGCGGGCTGGCGAGCTGCTCGGCAAGACGCTGCCGGTGGAGGTCACCTCCATCAACCACACCAGCCGCGGGCGGATGCTGTTCGGCGTGCTCGCGTCCGAGCGGGAGCCGTCGTGAGGGCCGCCGCCCTCGTGCTGGCCGGTGGCAGCGGGCAGCGGGCGGGGCTCGGGCAGAACAAGGTGCTGGCGTCGCTCGGCGGCATGACCGTGCTGGAGCGCTCGGTCGCGGCCCTCGCGCCGCACGTCACGCACACCGTGGTGGTCGCACGGCCCGCTGACCGCGCCGAGATCATGGCGTTGCTCGGCGACCGGGTCACGGCCGTGGTGGACGGCGGCATCACCCGCCACGGCAGCGAGGCGGCAGGGCTGGCCGCCGCGGCCGAGCTCGGCTGCGACGTGGTGGCGGTGCACGACGGGGCGCGGCCGCTGGTGG
The DNA here is from genome assembly GCA_041579655.1 of Nitriliruptoraceae bacterium. Taxonomy (GTDB): domain Bacteria; phylum Actinomycetota; class Nitriliruptoria; order Nitriliruptorales; family Nitriliruptoraceae; genus JBFGFG01. Next base: position 299 of record JBFGFG010000175.1, on the reverse strand, counting down.
ACGCCGCCACGATCCGACGGGTGCTCGCCGAGGCCGCCGAGGGGCGTGCGGCGGTCCCGGCGCTGCCGCGGTCGGTCCCGCTCGCGCGCTGGCCCACCGCCGACGCGGGCCCCGTGCTCGACGACGCGATGCTGGTGCGGCGCGACGGGCTCGTCGGCGTGCAGACGCCCCAGGCGGCGCCGCTGGACGTGCTGCGTGACGCGTTCGCGCGGGCAGCGGCTGCGGGCGACGCACCCTCCGAGATGCTCGACACGGTCGAGCCGGTGCTGCGCCACCGGCCTGACGTCGAGGTGGTGGCG
>JBFGFG010000174.1:0-6113 GCA_041579655.1 Nitriliruptoraceae bacterium | reverse complement strand
CTCTCACCCCCTGTGGGTTCGCGCGGGCTCATCGTGAGTCGCTGCGCCGTTCGTGTCGACGACGCTTGCAGAACGTACGCTCGGCGGTGGCAGCGACTCCAGCTGCATCTTCGCCCTGGGACCATCGGAACGTTGCGTATGGACAGCATCGACCGTCACATCGTTGCGCTGCTCGTCGATGACGGCCGCGCAAGCTTCCGGGAGCTCGGGGTCGCCGTCGGCCTGTCGGCGCCTGCCGTCAAGCGGCGTGTGGACCGGCTGCAGGACGAGGGCGTGATCAGCCGCATCGGCGCCCAGCTCGACCCGGCAGCGGTGGGGCGCACGACGGGGGCGTTCGTGGAGCTGTTCTGCGAGGGACGCGTGCCGCCGTCCCGGCTGCGCGTCGCGCTGATGGGGATCCCGGAGGTCGTCGCCGCCTACACGGTCACCGGTGACGCCGACGCGCTGGTGCACATCGCCGTCGAGGACACCGACCACCTCGAGCGGACGTTGGAGCGCATCCGCTCCGAGGCGTTCATCACCAAGACCCGCAGCACCGTGGTGCTCTCGAGGCTCGTGGAGCGCGGCGGTCCGCCGATCGGACAGCTCGCCTGAACCCTGTCCGTGGAGACGGCGAACCTCTAGAGTCGATGCTCCGAACGTGGTGCAGACAGCCTGGGAGACACGGTGCCGCGCTACACAGCTCCGACCGACCCGTCGGTCCCCGCCGCGTCGCCCGTGTACCGGTCCGCGGCGAGGCTCGCGTTCTCGATCATGGACGCGCAGCGCTGGGCGTTCGACGTGCGCGGGTTCGACCACCTGCCGACCAGCGGCGGTGCGGTCATCGCGGCGAACCACATCGGGTTCTGGGACTTCTTCACCGTCGGCCGGCCCGGCTACGAGCGCCTCGGCCGCCCGGTTCGGATCCTGGCCAAGGACACCCTGTTCGAGCTGCCCGTGTTCGGCAGCGTGATGCATCGCGCCGGGCACATCCCGGTGCATCGGGCTGCGGGGTCCGGGGCGCTGTCGTCCGCGGTCGAGGCGCTGCAGGCTGGGGAGATCGTGCTCGTGCTGCCGGAGCAGACGGTGTCGCCGGCGTTCGAGCTGCTGCCGTTCAAGTCCGGCGCCGCGCGGATGGCCGCTGCCGCCGGCGTGCCGTTGATCCCTGCGGCATCGTGGGGGAGCCACCGCTTCAACACCGTCAAGCGCAGCCCGAGCTGGTCGTGGCGTCTGCCCGTCTCGGTGTCGTACGGGGCTCCGCTGCGCCCCCGGCCCCACGATGACCCCGACGACGTCACCGACGAGCTGCGCGCCCACGTGCGTGACCTGGCCGACGACCTGGTCACCAGCTACCCCGACGGGACCCCTGCCGGCGCCTGGTGGGTGCCTGAGCGCTTCGGCGGCGGCGCGCCCTCACCGGAGCAGGGCGACGAGTACGTCAACCGGATCCGGCGTACCCGCTTCGGTCGTCGCGTCAGCTGAGCTCGCGACGGCTCACGGCTCCTCGGTGGGAGCGTCTCCGGGGTCGAGCGCGTCGTCGGGGTTGGTGAGCCTCACCTCGAGCCGCACGGGCTCCTGGTCCGCGACCTCGATCCGGACGCCGTAGCGACCGGGCTCGCGGCCGAGCTCGGCCGGGAGCCGCACGGCGACCCGCGACAGGCCGCGCGGCACCAGCACCGGCCGGACCGTCTGCGAGCCGTCGGGCGCGATGAACGTCAGCTCCACCAGCAGGTCGCTGTCCGGCAGCTGGTCGAAGCGCAGCCAGACCCGCACGTCGGTGCTCAGCTCGGTCTCGGTCAGCGGCTCCCCGGCGTCCCCGGTGGCGGGGTCGACGCTGGACACCAGCCGCGCCTCGGCCAGCTGTGCCGGACCGATGGGGACCTTCACCGCGACGCCGGGCTCGGCGACGGGGGCGTCGTCGGGGTCGCGCAGCTCGTCGGGGTCCACCCCGTCCGGCCCGCCGTCCACCCCGGCGTCGGCCTCCGGGTCGTTGTCCTCGACGCCGACCGGCACCTCGACGGTGTCGTCGGTCACGGGCACGCGGGTCGCGTCCACGGTGATGCCGACCAGCACGATGATCGCCGCGATCGCGCCGTTGACGACCTGCCGCTGGCGACGGTCCGAGCGGTTGATGCGCTCCTCGAGCGACGCGATGCCCACGTGCGCGGGCAGCGTGGTGGACATCTCGACGTCGACGTCCTCCTCGTCCACAGCCGCGAGGGCTGCCAGCGCCTCGGAGAAGCGTTGGCGCGAGACCGGCATGCCCGCGAGCATCGCGTCGACCTCGGCGGACTCGCTGTCGTCGAGCTCGCCCGGCTCCTCGCCGGGGCCGATACGTGGCGCGTCCGGGTGCTGGAGCTCCGCGCGGATGGTCGCGACCGGGATGCCGAGCAGGGTCGCGACGTCGATGACGTCCCAGCCCGTGTCCTCGATGAGGACGACGGCCATCTCCTCGGGCAGCACGCCGAAGCGGACACGCAGCGCCGAGACCGCACCGGCGATCGCCGCATCCCGGTCGGCGACGGCGATCGGCTGCAGCGCAGCCGCGTAGGTGTCGGCCACCGCGGGGGACAGGAAGCTGCGTAGCAGGGCCCGGACCGTGGGGTCGAGCTTGCCAGCTGCGGGTCGACGCCGTGCGTCGGCCGGTCCGCTCACGTCCTGCGCACGGTCCGCAGCGTGGTGGTGCCAGCGGCGAGCGCCAGCAGCGCCACCATCAGCAGGGCGCTCGTCGGTGCACCCGTCTGCGTGAGGTCCGCGGCGCCGTCACCGTCGGTGTCGATCGCTGCGACGTCGGCACCGATGGTGCGCGAGGCGCTGGACTCGTCGTTGAGCGGTGCTGCGTCGAACGCTCCGTCGAGCCGCACCGTGCCGGTGACGCCGGTCGCTGCGCCAACGTCCCCGGTGGGGGTGCTCAGCATCGTGATCGTCGGCAGGTGGCCGGCGCCGGGCAGACCGTCCGGGGTGCTGCAGGTGACGATCGCGCCGCCGACCTCGCACGCCCAGCCGGTGCCGGTGGCGCCGGTCGCGACGTGCGCGCCGTCGAGGACGAGCCGCACGCTGACGGGGCCGTCGGCCGCGCCGTTGCCGAGGTTGTAGGCGTCCACGAGCCAGGTGAACGCGCTGCCTGCGGCGCTGCCGTCAGCGACGACGGTGACGGCCACGTCCGTGCCGGAGGCAACCGGGGAGCCGAGGCCGATGGAGGGACCGTCGGTCACGTCGCTGGTCGCGACGTCGATCGCCACGGTGCCGGCGCCGGTGGTGACGCGGTGGTCGATCGGCGGGTTCACCACGACGGTGTAGCTGCCGGGGGCGACGTTGCCGAACGTCCAGCTGCCGTCAGCGGCGCTGACGGTCGCGTCCAGGATCGTCGCGGCGGTGCGCAGCGTGACCGGGACGCCGGCGCGGCCGGGGTCCTCAGCGTCACGCACGCCGTCGCCGTCGAGGTCGAGCCAGACCGCGCCGGACACCGTGACGCCGGAGGTGGCGGCCAGCGCAGGGAGCGCGCCGGTGAGCAGCACCAGCCCGGCGAGGGCGGTCCCGGACGTGATGTGACGGAGGCGCATCGATCTCCCGCTGGGCGCGAACGGCGCAATCCTACGTGCTGGCCCGGCAGGAACGCGCCGTTCGCGACGGTCGCGCGCGTCGTGACGGCTCCCCGCGTCGTCGGGCGGGCTCCCGGGCGAACGGTGGGTGGTTGCGCGTGACCGTGCGTCGCTCAGCCGGACACCGCCTCCGCGATGGCGTTGGCGACGGCCAGCACCCGGCGCGCCTGCTCGACGTGGAGGTTCTCGATCATGCGACCATCGACCGTCACGACGCCCTGTCCGGCGGCCTCGGCCTGCTCGAACGCGGTGATCACGCGCTCGGCGTGGTCGATCGCGTCGGCCGTCGGGGCCCACACGTCGTTGCACGGCGCGAGCTGCTTGGGGTGGATCAGCGTCTTGCCGTCGAACCCCATCCGGCGGCCGTCCACGCACTCGGCCTCGAAGCCGGCCTCGTCGTCGAGCGCGTTGAACACGCCGTCGAGGATCACGGCACCGCCGATGCGGGCACCCACGACGCACGCCTGCAGCGCGTGGCTGATCGGCGCGCGGCCGGGCACGTGCTCGGCCTGCAGCTCCTTGACGAGGTCGTTGGTGCCCATCACCAGCACCGCCACGCGCGGGTGGCTGGCGATGTCGTGGGCGTTGAGCACCGCGAGCGGCGTCTCGAGCATCGGCCAGATCGCCAGCGCGTCGGGCGCGCCGGCAGCGCGCAGCGCGGCGTCCACGGCGTCGACCTCGGAGCGGTCGTTCACCTTCGGGATGACGATGGCGTCCGCGCCGGAGGTCGCGATCGCCACGACGTCCTCGTCGTGCCACGGCGTGCCGATCCCGTTCGCGCGGATCGTGACCTCGCGGCGGCCGTACTCGCCGGACGCAGCAGCGGCGCAGACGCGGGCGCGCGCCTCGACCTTGGCGTCGGGCGCGACCGCGTCCTCGAGGTCGAGGATCAGCGCGTCGGCGGCCAGGGTCTTGGCCTTCTCGAGCGCCCGCTCGTTCGCGCCGGGCATGTAGAGCACGGAGCGGCGGGGGCGCAGGTCGTCGGTGGTGGAGGTGCTCACAGGCCGTACTCCTGCGCCAGCTGCGGGTCACGGGCCGCGAGGGTCCGTGCGAGGTCGAGCACGACGAGGCACTGCTTGTAGGTGGCGTCGTCCTGCATCTTGCCGTCGATCATCACGGCGCCGGCGCCGGTGTCGCCGATCTCCTCCACGACCCGCTGCGCCCACGCGACGTCCTCGGGCGCGGGCGAGAACACGCGGTTGGCGATGCCGATCTGCACCGGGTGCAGGGTCCAGGTGCCGACGCAACCCAGCAGGTAGGCGTTGCGGAACTGGTCCTCGCAGGCCACGACGTCCTTGATGTCACCGAACGGGCCGTAGTACGGGAAGATCCCGGCCATCGCGCAGGCGTCGACCATGCGCGCGACGGTGTAGTGCCACAGGTCCTGCTGCGCGGTGACGCGACGGGGGTCGTCGAACAGACCGGCCTCGATCGGGTCCTGGCGCACCAGGTAGTCGGGGTGGCCGCCGCCGACCCGGGTGGTCTTCATGCGGCGGCTCGCAGCGAGGTCCGCGGGGCCGAGGCTGATGCCCTGCATGCGCGGGCTCGCGAGGCAGATCTCCTCGACGTTCGCCACACCGCGGGCGGTCTCGAGGATCGCGTGGAACATGATCGGCCGGGTGAGGCCGGCGCGGGCCTCGACCTGGGCCACGAGGCGGTCGAGGTACTGGATGTCCTCGGCGCCTTCGACCTTCGGGATCATGATCACGTCGAGCTGGGAGCCGATCTCGGTGACCAGCGTGATGATGTCGTCGAGGATCCAGGGGGAGTCCAGCGCGTTGACGCGGGTCCACAGCTGGGTGTCCGCGTCCGGCCCGCCGAGCGTCGGGTTGTCCCGAGCCACCTGCACGAGGCCCTGGCGCGCGGCCTCCTTGTTCTCCACGAGGATCGCGTCCTCGAGGTTGCCCAGCAGCACGTCGGCGGTCTCGGCCATCGCTGGGATCTTGCTGACCATCTTCGCGTTCGAGGGGTCGAAGAAGTGGATCGAGCGCGACGGCGCCGATGGCACCTCGTGCACCGGGTCCGGCGCGCCGATGGCGAGCGGTCGGAAGAAGTCCTTGGGGCTGCGCACGCGCACGTCCTCGTCTGCCGGGGCTGGAGGCCCGGACGGTAGGACGTGCCACCCTCGACCCGCGAAACGGGGGAGGGTCGCTCGTCAGCCGTTGCCGAGCGTGCCGAGCGGCGCGGCCGGCGCCTCGGGCTCGGTGGAGGCGTCGTCCTGCTCGACCGAGATCGTCGGGCTGCCGTCGCTGACGCCCGCGTTGATGCGCGTGCGCCCGTCCTTGGAGGTCAGCTGGATCTGCAGGTCCTTGGTGCCGTCGCCCTCGACGGTGACCGCGTAGCCGTCGCCGGGCGTCGCGTACACGACCTGCACACGGTCGTCCTCGACCTTGACGCGCACGGTGCCCGCCTGGGTGGAGATCGTCTTGCCGGTGCCGCCCGAGCTGCCGGAGCCGGTGGAGCCGCCTGCGTCGGGCCGCGCCCCGCCGCTGCCGCCCGAGCCGTCGTCCGGAGTCGCGCTGCCGGCCGGCT
>JBFGFG010000173.1:0-6136 GCA_041579655.1 Nitriliruptoraceae bacterium | reverse complement strand
TGCCCTGGACCCGCCGTGGCCTGTCGACGCGGCTCTCGCCGCTGGAGCTGACCGCCACCCCACGCGCCCGCGCCGACGTGCGCGTGGGGATGACCGTCACCGGCGGCGCCACCAGCGGCGTGGACCTGACGCTGTACGGCCCGGGCGACGTGCTGGGCTTCGACACACGGCTGGTGGTGCGCACCGACCCGACGCCCAACAGCACCGACGTCGAGCCGAACTACATGCCCATCATCGACCTCGACCTGCCGGACCTGCCGTGGATGTTCTCGCCGAACGGGCCCGACGGGAGCAACCGTCTGCGGCCGTGGATGGTGCTGATCTGCCTGGACGCCGCCGAGGTCGCGGCGCCGATCGTCCAGCCGGGCACCCCGCTGCCGCGCATCACGATCCCGGGGGATGTCGCCGCGCGCGAGCTGCCGGACCTCACCGACTCGTGGGCGTGGGCCCACACCCAGGTCATGCGACCGGCCACCGGCGGGTCCGTGACGGGTGACGACCTCGCCGCCGAGCCCGCGCTGAACGTCTCGCGGCTGATGTGCCCGCGTCAGCTGGAGCCGCACCGGACCTACCACGCGTGCCTCGTGCCGGCCTACGACGTCGGCGTCACGCGTGGGCTCACCGGCCAGATGCCGACCGCGACCGACGCCGGTCCTGCCTGGTCGAGTCCGCCCGGCGAGACGACCCTGCCCGTGTACTTCCACTGGACCTTCGCCACCGGACCCGCGGGTGACTTCGAGACGCTCGCACGCAAGCTCGAACCGTTCGAGTGCCCGGCCGAGGTGGGCGCCGCTCCGATGTACGTCGGCGCGGCGGGGACCGGGCTCCCCCAGCGTGCGGCGTCGGCCCCCGGTGGGATGCTCGAGATGGACGGGGCGCTGCGCTCGGTCAAGCGCAGCAACGGCACGCTCGACGACGTCGCCGACGACCTCGAGGCAGGGCTGCGCGCAGCCGTGAACGCGCCGGCCGACCACGCCGACGGCAGCCCGACGGACACCGACCCGATCGGCCCGCCCGTGTACGCCGGGTGGCACGTCCGCCAGCGCCGCGTGCAGGCGACCGGCACCGGCTTCCTGCGCGAGCTCAACGTGGACCCGCGACGCCGTGCCGGCGCGGCGATCGGGACCGCGCTGGTGGCCCACGAGCAGGAGGACCTCGTCCACGCCGCGTGGCAGCAGGTCGGCGACGTGCTCGAGGCGAACCGCCTGCTGAGCCTGGCCTGGCTGATGGAGGACGTCCTGCGCCGGCTGCACGAGCGGCACCTGCAGCCGATGCCACCCGACCGGCTGTTGATGCTGGCCTCCCCCGGGCTGCCGCGGATGCGCTTCGAGGACCACACCATCCCGCACCAGATCACGATCTCGAGCTTGCCCCAGATGGCGTTCGACGCGTCGATGCGTCGCCGGATCGCCCCGCAGTCCCGGCTCAACCGCAGCGCGCTCGACGCCGCCGGCGTGCGCTCGATGGCGACGCCGCCCCAGTCGTCGATCATCGCCGAGATGGCCACCGGGGCGGTCACCATCGACCCCAACCTCAGCCACGCGCCCGACGGCATCGGCGGCATCGAGGGGCTCGACCAGCTCCCCGGCGCGGACGCACGGGGTCGCATCGACCTCTCCCGGCTGGGGATGGACGTGTCGGTGCGCGCGAGCGCCGTCGAGCACGCGCTGGCCGGTGCCCGTACGGGCGTGAGCGTGGGCGCCCCGGCGGTGCGCGACGACCTCGCCACCACCGGGATCCTCACCGGCGAGCACGTGGCCGAGATCCAGCGCGGGCCGGCCGCCGTGCTCGGCGCGGGCATGGCGGCCGCGATGACGAGGCTGCGCTCCGCCGTCGCCGCGAACCCCAGCGCCGCGGTGTTCATGTTCGGCGACGGCGTGCGCGGTGACATCACACCGCTGACGTTGGAGGGCACCGAGGTCGTGGCCGGGACCGGGCGCGACCGCCGGGTCGTCGCGCACGTCACCGAGCGCGTCGCCGCGCAGCCCGGCACCGAGACGCTCGGTCGCATCGTCGCCGCGCTGGAGCCCGGGACGCTGCACGCCAGCACGCCGGCGTCCGAGCTGATCCGCCTCGACATCGACGGGGACCGCATCATCACCCTGCCGATCGAGACCACCGTGCGCAGCCGCACCGGGCCCAACCCCACGGTCGTGGGCCGCGTCGGGCTCGGGGCCGGCGGCCTGCGCCTGCCCGGTGGCGGGCCGACGCCCGTGGAGCGCATCCCGGGGCGCGGCACGCCGGGGGGTCGCGTCCCCACCGGTCCCCCGGGTCGCGGCGGACCGTCGCCGCGGCTGCCCGACACCAACACCATCGCTGCGCCCGTCAAGGAGCGGGCGGTCGTCGAGCGGTTCACCACCGCCATCGCCGAGGTGCTCGGCGGGTGGCAGACGCCCGCCCAGACCGACGCGGTGGCGAAGGTGGTGCCGTTCGACGTCACCAGCGCCGCGGCCACGGTGCTCGAGCGCAGCACCCCCAGCCGCATCGTGCAGGCACGTACGCGCAGCCGGCTGTCGCTGTCCGGCCCCGACCTCGCCTCCACGCTGGTCGCCAGCGACGAGCGCTTCGAGTTCCCCACCGCCTTCGACCGCATCTGGGCAGCGCCGAAGATCGAGACGCCGCTGTACGAGAAGCTGGCCGCGTACGACCGGGACCGCTTCCTGCCGGGCGTGGACGTCATCCCGCCGAACGCGGTGACGCTGGTCGAGACCAACCCGATCTTCATCGAGTCCTTCATGGTCGGCGTGAACCACGAGTTCAACGCCGAGCTGCTGTGGCGCGGCTTCCCCACGGACCGACGCGGCACCTCGCTGCGGCACTTCTGGGACTGGGCGGACCGGGGCCCCGACATCCCACCGATCCACGAGTGGGGACCGGACAGCACCCTCGGCAGCCACGCGCGCGGCTCCGGCCAGGGCAACCTCGTGCTGCTGATCCGCGGCGAGCTGCTGCGTCGCTACCCCAACGCCTCCATCTACGGCTGGCGCGCCGACGGCGGCCACCTGAAGGCGAACCCCGACCCGGACACCGACCTCGCGATGCCGGTGTTCGGCGGTCGCTTCGACCCCGACTTCACCTTCGCCGGGTTCGCGCTGACCGAGGTGAACCTCGCCGAGGGCGACGGCTGGTTCTTCGTCATCGCCGAGCAACCGACCGAGCCACGCTTCGGGATGGACGCCGGCAACGGTGACGGCGCGAGCTGGAACGACCTGTCGTGGGGCGCCGCCGGCGTCGCCCCCGGCCAGCACCTGCGGCTGGGCACGAGCCCGCTCAGCAACACGACCCGCGACGGGCTGACGCTCGCCGCCGACGCCGCGCACGCGGCCGCCATCACGCTGCAGCGCCCCTTCCAGATCGCCGTCCACGCCCGCCACCTCATCGACGACTGAGCACCGAGGCCGCCGTGCCACCACCCATCGACCTCACCCGCTTCGCCGCCGCGCGCAGCGAGCTCGCGCGCGCCGAGCAGGCGCTGGGCGCAGCACAGCTCGAGCTGGCCACGCTCCGCCAGCAGCGTGACGAGGCGGCCGGCACGGGCGCCAGCCCCCGGGAGGTCGCAGCGCTCGACCGTCGCCTCGCTGCGGCCGGGCTCAAGCACCGCAACGCCCGCGGTCGCGTCGAGCTCGGGCTCGGCGGCATCCGCGAGCTCGGCGAGGAGCTGGTGGCCGTGTTCCGGGAGCCCGCCGAGCTCGTGCAGACCCTCGACGGCCGTGTGCCGGTGGCGCTGCTGCCGGTGCGGCTCGAGACGCGCTGGTTCGACCGCGGACGCACGCTGCGGATCCGGGTGTACCCCGACCAGCTGCACCTCGACAGCCACGAGCCGGCGCTCACGCCGGCCGAGCTGGCCGCCGGCCAGGAGTTCTGGACCGACGTCTCCGCGGCGAACGGCGACGATGCGCTGCGGCGCGAGGCCTGGCAGCGACTCACCTCCGAGTCCGGCGCGCCGCGCGCCCGCTGGGTGGTCGAGTCGCTGCGTCCCACGAACGTGGTCGCGGGCGTGCCCACCTTCCCCGAGGTCGAGGTCAAGGCCGAGAGCTGGACCCGTGCCGCTCGGGCCACGGCGCTGCCCGACCGATGGGTCGCCGTCGGCCGCCGCCGGGGCCGGCCGGTGTTCACGGCGTGGAGCCAGCCGGTGCCGGACTGGATCGCGACCACGCCGTCCCCCGGCGCGAGCGAGGGCGACCAGCCCGACCCCGACCCCGAGGCCGGCGTGGCGCTCGAGGAGCAGCTGCGGTGGCTCACCGACTACGACGCTGCCGAGGCGCAGGGCATGGCGATCACCGTGCGAGCGGGCCAGGCCGGCGTGGGCGAGCTGCTGCCCGGGCTCGACCAGCTCGTGGTGCTCGGAGTGGACTGGACGCTGTCGCCGACCGACGCCGCCGCCCGGCTCGACGACCTGCTGACGTCCCACCGCTTCACCGACGGGCTCGCGTTCGTCCCGCCGGGGACGCCGACCAACCAGACCTCCGGTGCGCGCGCCGGCACGGGCGCACCGAGCGGACGTGACCGGGACGCGCTCGAGCCCGCCGATGGCCCGCCCGGCGCGCCGGTGGCGGGCTCGGCGGCCGAGCGGATGGCCTCGGCGCTCGGGCTCCAGGGCCTGCAGCTCGCTGCGGCGCCCGGCGGTTCCTCGACGTACGCCGACACCGCCTCGCTGCTGCACGACGTGGTGTGGGGCGCAGCGCTCGGCTACTACCTCGACGAGCTGATGGCGCCGCTGTTCAGCGACGACCGGATCGCCGAGCTACGTCTCTTCACCGCCCGCAACCTCCAGCCGGGCGGACCGCTCGCCGCGCTGCGGGTCGGCAACCAGCCCTACGGCGTGCTGCCGGTGGTCGCGTCCAGCGCGTACGCGGCACCCGACCCGACCCAGGCCGAGGCGAAGCTGTTCGCCTTCCTGCAGCGGATGAAGCCGCCGCTGCTGGAGACGGCCCGAGCGCTGCCGAGGATGGGCAGCGACGACGACCCCGGCGCCGACCTGGTGTCGCTGCTGCAGCGGACACCGCTCGCGCAGCGCGCCCGCTTCCGACGAGCGACCGGCCCGGCCGTGTGGGCGAACATCAAGCGCAGCCCGGTGGCGGGCGACCCGTTCAGCGTCGGCCACGTCTCCATGTCCGCCTGGACCGAGCAGCTGCTGCTGCCGGAGGTCCGGCTCGGTCAGCTCGTGTGCGAGACCGAGTCCTACCGGCTGCCCGTGCCGTGGGTGCAGGGCGGGGTGATGGGCACCGACTGGGACCCGACCGGGCCGCTCACGCCGAACTACCTCGCCGAGATCGCGGCGCTGATCGAGTCCCCCACCGGCCGTGCGGAGCTGGTGAAGCGGCAGGACGCCGACACCCTGCTGGAGGCGCTGGCCGCGTTCGCCGCGACGGAGGAGCTCGACGCGGTGATCGCTGCAGCGCTGCGCGACAAGCGCATCGACGACGACACCCTCAACGGACGCTCCAAGCTGCAGGTGTCGGAGGTCGTCGGCGTGCTGGCGCAGCCCCGCGAGGACGCGGTGATCCGCATCGACACGCACGAGCAGCTGGCGAACCTCGTGGTTCCCGGCATCAGCGGTCAGGTGACGATCGCGGCGGCGTTCGCCGAGATGCTCAGGCGACCCGGCACCATCGCTCCCGACCACCCCGTGCTGACGCTGAAGGAGTACGTGGAACGCCTGCGCGAGCTGTCGACCCGGCCCGTCGCCGAGCTCGACCACGCGTTCCGGGGCTACCTCGACGCCACCTCCCACCGGCCCGACGCCTGGTACACCGCGCTGGCGACCGAGCGCCTCCAGAGCGGCCGCGCCGCCGGGACCGCCGGCGTCCACGTCGGCGCGTGGGGCATCGTCGAGCAGCTGCGTCCCGACGTCGGTCGTGACAGCCTCGGCTACGTGCACGCGCCGTCGATCGGCCACGCCCAGACCTCGGCGCTGCTGCGGGCCGGGCACCTGTCGCACCGCGGCGACGGCGCCGACCGCTTCGACCTGCAGCTGAGCTCCGAGCGCGTCCGCGCGGCCCTGCCCGTGCTGGAGGGCGTCGCCGAGGGCCAGACGGTCGCCACGCTGCTCGGCTACCACCTCGAGCGGGCCATCCACGAGGACGTGCTGCAGCTCGCCCGGTTCGTGCTGCCGCTGCGCCGCCTCGCGCCGCTG
>JBFGFG010000172.1:0-6146 GCA_041579655.1 Nitriliruptoraceae bacterium | reverse complement strand
GGTGGTGGCGGCGGCGGAGGGGGCGGTGCGGCCGCGTCGGGCGCCGTGTCGGGCCCGTCCGGCGTCTCGCCGGAGGGCCAGCTCGGGGTGTCGCTCATCGTGGCTCCTGTCGTCCGTCGAGGTGTTCGACCATAGTCACGGCGTCCTCGGACGGGGGCCTACCCTGCGCGCTTCGTCGACACGTGGAGCCCTCGTGACCACCCACCGCCTCGCAGTCCTCGCCGGCGACGGCATCGGCCCGGAGGTCACCGACGAGGCGCTGAAGGTGCTCGACGCGGTCGCCGAGGTGGAGGGGTTCTCCACCGAGCGCACCCCGTACGACCTCGGCGGCCGGCGCTACCTCGAGAGCGGTGAGGTGCTGTCCGACGAGACGCTCGAGGAGCTGCGCAGCTACGACGCGATCGTGCTCGGCGCCATCGGCACGCCTGACGTGCCCCCGGGCGTGCTCGAGAAGGGGCTGCTGCTCAAGCTGCGCTTCGCGTTCGACCAGTACGTCAACCTGCGCCCGGTGAAGCTGCTGCCCGGCGTCACCTCCCCGGTGGCCGGGCTGACCCCGGACCGCTGCGACATGGTGATCGTGCGCGAGAACACCGAGTCGGTGTACGCCGGCGCCGGCGGGGCGCTGTACGTCGGCACCGAGGCCGAGGTCGCCACGCAGACCTCCGTCAACACCTACCACGGCGTCGCCCGCGTGCTGCGCTACGCGTTCGAGGTCGCGATGAAGCGCGACAAGCGGCTCACGCTGGTGCACAAGACCAACGTGCTGACGTACGCCGGCGGGCTGTGGATGCGCACCTTCGACGCGATCGGCGAGGCCGAGTTCCCCGAGGTCGCCCGCGACTACGTGCACGTGGACGCGATGTGCCTGTACCTGGTGACCACGCCGGAGCGCTTCGACGTGTGCGTCACCGAGAACCTGTTCGGTGACATCATCACCGACCTCGGCGCCGCCGTGCAGGGTGGGCTCGGCCTCGCGGCCAGCGGCAACATCGACCCGCTGCGTCGCGGCCCGTCGATGTTCGAGCCGGTCCACGGCTCGGCGCCCGACATCGCCGGGCAGGGCATCGCCGACCCCGTCGCCGCGATCCTGTCCGTGGGGATGCTGCTCGAGCACCTCGGCGAGACCGCTGCGGCGGCGCGCGTCGAGCGGGCCGTGGGGGAGCACCTCGCTGCCCGCGCCGGGGGTGCGGTCAGGACAGCCGAGGTCGGCGACGACATCGCGGCGCTCGCGGTCCGCTGACCCAGCGAACGGCCGCCCGGCCGCCCCTACGCTGTCCGTGTCCGGTCCCTGGAGCTTCGTTGCCGTCACTCAGAGCCGTCATCGCGCGTGAGACGTTCGGGACCGCGGTGTCCTTGCTGCGCCGCATCCGCGAGCGCGACACCGGGCCGATCACGGGCGAGTCGCCGGTCGAGCTGTTCGAGGAGCAGGCGCTCGAGGTCCGCGAGACGCTCGAGCTGATGACCCGCGGCAGCCGACGGGCTGCCGGCGTGGACGAGGAGCAGGCCCGCGGCACGCCCGTGCCGTCCTGGTGGTTCCTGCCGTCGCGCGAGACCGACGGGCGGGTGGTGCTCTACCTGCACGGCGGCGCGTACGTCGCGGGCTCGCACGTCTCGCACCGCGGCCTCGCCTCGGCGTTCGCCCGGGTCTCGGGTGCCCGCGTGCTGCTGCCCGAGTACCGGCTCGCGCCCGAGCACCGCTTCCCGGCCGCGCTCGACGACGCGGTGGCGACCTACCGGTGGCTGATCACCGAGCAGCGCGTCGACCCGAACGCCATCGTCATCGCCGGCGACTCCGCCGGCGGGGGGCTGGTCGTCTCCACGGCGCTGGCGCTCAAGGGGGAGGGGCTGCCCCAACCCGCAGGTCTGGTGTGCATGTCGCCGTGGACCGACCTGACGGCGTCGGGTGACACGATCCTCAGCAACGACGGGCACGACATCTGGCTCGACGGCGGCCTGATCGCCCCCGCCGGACGCATGTACGCCGTGGACCAGGTCGACAACCCGCTGGCCAGCCCGCTGTTCGGCGACCTGTCCGGCCTGCCCCCGATGCTGGTGCACGTGGGAGGCCACGAGGTGCTCGAGGACGACGCCCGGCGGCTCGTCGCTCGGGCCCGGGAGGCCGGCGTGGACGCCTCGCTCGGTGTGTTCGCTGGCATGTGGCACGTGTTCCAGGCGATCCCCGGCATCCCGGAGGGCAGGCGATCGTTGCGTGAGTGCGGTGGCTTCGTGCGCCGCGTCACGGCTCAGGCACGCGCTCTGGCTGCCGCCTGAGACGCGCTCCGCGTGTCCACGGCCACACCGGCCGTCCGCACGCCCGTGCGCGCACAGTGCTCTAACTAAGCGTGGGTTAATAACCACATAGGGTTACGCATCACCCACGGCGAAGTGGCTCGTTACAGGAGACAGCCGACCAAGGACAGGCAGATGAGCAGCCGCAACGCCTTCGCCACCAACGCCACCGCCACCGCCCCCAACGACATCTTCGACCCCACGCTGTGCGAGACGTGGTCGCTGATCGCCCCCGGCGAGCCGTGCCCCACCTGCGCGGACCAGCACGACGAGGCGCTCGCCAAGGCCGAGGCCGAGGCCCGCTTCCGCTCGGGACGGCCGACCTTCGACCTCGCGCGCTGAGCGACGCACCACCTGGGCCGCGCCCGTTAGGGTCACGGAACCGGCCACGGCGGTCGGCGTCACCCGAACAGGCAGGTCGGTATGTCCAACGTCTACAAGAAGATTGAGCTGGTCGGTTCCTCCCGCGACGGCGTCGACGACGCCATCCGCGGCGCGATCCACAAGGCGTCGGAGTCCATCCGCAACCTCGACTGGTTCGAGGTCAAGGAGATCCGCGGCTGGATCAAGGACGGCGAACCCCAGCACACGCAGGTCACCCTGACGGTCGGCTTCCGTCTCGAGGACGGCCAGGACGCGACCGCCGGCGGCGACGCCTGAGCCGCAACGACACCGTCGGCTGGGCGCTCGTGGTGCGCCGGTCGTAGCCTGCCCACGCCGGCCCCAGGACGCACCGTGGCTCACTCCCCCCTCCCGTCAGACGCCCGGGTGGAGCTGTACGACACGACGCTGCGTGACGGCACGCAGCGGCCGGGCATCTCGCTGACGGTCGACGACAAGCTCACCATCGCCCGCCGCATGGACACGCTCGGCGTGCGCTTCATCGAGGGTGGCTGGCCCGGCGCGAACCCGAAGGACACCGAGTTCTTCGCCCGCGCGGCTGCCGGTGAGCTGCAGCTCGACAACGCCACGCTGGTCGCGTTCGGCATGACCCGCGGCGCGAACCGTGACTGCGAGCAGGACGAGTTGCTCAACGCGCTGCTCGACGCCGGCACCTCGCACGTGACGCTCGTCGGCAAGGCGTGGGGCTACCACGTGGACGAGGCGCTGCAGGTCAGCCGCGAGGAGAACCTCGCGATGGTCACGTCGTCCATCGAGTACCTGCGCGCCAACGACCGCACCGTGTTCTTCGACGCCGAGCACTTCTTCGACGGCCACAGCCGCGACCAGGCGTACGCGCTGGAGGTCGTCGCGGCCGCTGCCGAAGCCGGCGCCGAGACGATCGTGCTGTGCGACACCAACGGGGGCACGATGCCGTGGGACGTCGCCCACATCGTGCGCGACCAGGTCAAGACGCTCGCCCCGCTCGGGGCCAGCGTCGGCCTGCACTTCCACGACGACGGCGGCTGCGCCGTGGCGAACACGCTGCTGGGCGTCGAGGCCGGTGGCCTGCAGGTGCAGGGCACGGCGAACGGCATCGGCGAGCGCTGCGGCAACGCGAACCTGTTCTCGATCGTCGCCGACCTCCAGCTCAAGCGCGGGCTGGCGCTGGTCCCGCCGGCCGAGCTCGAGCGTCTCGTGGACCTCAGCCACCACGTCGCCGAGCTGATCAACGACCCGCCGCCCCGCAGCCAGCCGTACGTGGGCACCAGCGCGTTCGCGCACAAGGCGGGCCTGCACGCCAGCGCGCTCGCCAAGGCGCCCGACATGTACAACCACATCGACCCCAGCGAGGTCGGCAACGAGATGCACATGCTGGTCTCCGAGCTCGCGGGTCGGTCCAACGTGGTGCTCAAGGCGCGCTCGTTCGGGATCGAGGTGGACGGCGAGCAGGCCGCGAAGGTGCTCGAGGTCGTCAAGGACCGGGCCCAGGACGGCTGGACCTACGAGGCCGCCGACGCCTCGTTCGAGCTGCTGCTGCGTCGCACCCTGGGGCTGATGGGCACCGAGCCGTTCGACACCCAGCACTTCCGTGTGTCGGTCGGTGGCGGCCGCTCGACGCTGTCCGGCATGGACGAGCAGGACGCCCCCGCAGAGGCGATCCTCGCCGTGGAGATCGACGGGCAGCGCAAGCTCGGCGCCGGCGAGGGCAACGGCCCGGTCGACGCGCTCGACCACGCGTTCCGCTCGGCGATCAACGGCTCGTTCGCCCACCTCGACGACGTGCACCTCGTCGACTTCCGCGTCCGCGTGCTGGACACCTCGTCGGGCACGGACGCGGTCACACGGGTGCTGGTGACCGCGACCGACGGCCACTCCTCGTGGACCACCGTCGGCGTGCACCCCAACATCGTGGAGGCCTCGTGGAAGGCCCTCTCCGACGCGTACACCTACGCGATCATCCGCACCGACCGGGGCTGACCGCACCCTCGGTAGCGTCACGGTTCCGATCGCCCGCACGTCCTCGAGGAGCCCGAAGTGGCCCGCTACGTCCGCGTCCAGACCGAGTCCGGCCCCCGCTACGGCGTGCTGGACGGCGCTGAGGTGGCGCTGCTGTCCAACCACCCGTTCTCCGCGCACGAGACGACCGGGGAGCGGCTCGGCCTCGAGGGCCTGCGGCTGCTGGCCCCGGTGATCCCGACCAAGATCGTCGCGGTGGGCCGCAACTACGCCGACCACGCGAAGGAGCTCGGCAACGACGTCCCGTCCCAGGACGACATGCCGCTGCTGTTCCTCAAACCGTCGTCCTCCGTCATCGGTCCGGGGGAGCGCATCGTGCTGCCCACCGGACTCTCCGACGAGGTGCACCACGAGGCCGAGCTCGCGGTCGTGATCGGCGGGGTGCTGTCGCGCGCCACGCCCAGCGAGGCGATGGCGGCCGTGTTCGGCTTCACCTGCGCAAACGACGTCACCGCCCGCGACCTGCAGCGTCGCGAGACGCAGTGGTTCCGGGCCAAGGGCTTCGACACCTTCTGCCCGCTCGGGCCCGCGATCGCCACGGACCTCGACGCCGCTGACCTGCGGGTTCGCTGCGTCGTGGACGGCGAGGTCCGGCAGGACGGCACGACCGCGGACATGCTGAAGGGCGTCGCGGAGCTGCTGTCGGAGATCAGCCAGGTCATGACGCTGCTGCCCAGCGACGTGGTGCTCACGGGTACCCCGG
The DNA here is from genome assembly GCA_041579655.1 of Nitriliruptoraceae bacterium. Lineage (GTDB taxonomy): Bacteria > Actinomycetota > Nitriliruptoria > Nitriliruptorales > Nitriliruptoraceae > JBFGFG01. The sequence goes on along the minus strand of JBFGFG010000172.1, from coordinate 754 downwards.
CCGGCGTGGGCCCGATCCACGACGGCGAGGTGGTCGGCGTCGAGATCGAGGGCATCGGTGCCCTGCTGAACCCCGTCGTGGCTCGCTGACGCCCGCGCGCTGACGGTGCCCGAGCGCGCGCACAGCGCATCGGGGCGTGGGTTCTGTCACGGACGTGCCGAGTCATTCGGTTACGGGCCCAGCGACACCGCAGTCCGCGCCCGCTCCCCCGACGTTTGCGTCACGAAGCCGATCGGCACCGCACATGATGATGAAGTCCCTCCTCGCCAAGCTCGCCGCCTCCAGCATGGCCACCAAGGCCGGCGCCGGCGCTGTCGCCACTGCCGTCGCCGTCGGTGGAGCCGCAGCCGCCGCGCCGGCCGCCACCGAGCCCGCTCCCGTCGTTGACGCTGTCGAGGAGAGCGGCAACGTCGTGGTCGTGGACGAGCCCATCGTGGACGAGCCGAGCGAGTCGGTCGAGCCCGTCGAGACCGTGTCCGAGGACGTCGTCGTCGAGGACGTCGATGCCTCCGGTGACATCGACGACTCCGTGGACGACTCGGTGGACAGCGCCGACTCGGCTGACTCCGTGGACTCGGTGGACTCGGCTGACTCGATCGACTCGGTGGACTCGGCTGACTCGATCGACTCGGTGGACTCCGCCGACTCGATCGACTCGGTGGACTCCGCTGACTCGGTGGACTCCGCCGACGACTCGGACGACTCGGCCGACGACGCCTGAGACGGTCGTTCGGGCGACGAGGGGCGGCCGCTG
>JBFGFG010000171.1:0-6164 GCA_041579655.1 Nitriliruptoraceae bacterium | reverse complement strand
GTGGGGGGGGGTCGACGGCGCGCCGCTGGTGGGGCGCGAGTACGAGGTCGCGATGCTCACGGCGCTCAGCGCCGGCGGTGCCGGTCGGCTGCGCAGCGCCGCGGTGGTGGCGGAGTCCGGCCTCGGCAAGTCGCGGCTGGCGCGCGAGCTCGCGCACGGCGTGCGCGAGCGCGGCTGGCGGGTGCTGCGAGGCGTGGCGCGCCCGTTCGGCGGGACCTCGCCGTACCAGATCTGGCGCGACGTGTGGTGGGAGCTGCTGGGGTTGCCCGGTGCGGCCGATGACCACGACGCTGCCGCCGTCGCGCCGGCGCTGGAGCGCACCGTCGCCGAGCTCGACGAGCAGCTGCTGCCCCGCCTGCCGCTGCTGGGGCTGGTGCTGGGTCTGGAGCTGCCCGAGACCGAGGTGACCGGGGGGATGGACGCGCGCGTGCGGCGGGCATCTCGCGAGGAGCTGCTGCTGCAGCTGCTGGAGGGCCTCGGCAGCGACGAGCAGCTTGTGGTGCTCGACGACGCCCACGCGGCCGACGAGCTCTCGCTGGAGCTGATCGCGGCGGTCGCGCGGCGCGCGGCGCGGCTGCGAGGGCTGCTGCTGGTGGTCGGTCGGCCGCCCGCGGGCGAGGACGCGTCCGTGGACGTGGGGGCCATCGGCGGGCTCGACGTGGTCGTGCGTCCCGCGCCGCTCGCGGAGCCGGCGATGACCGCGCTGCTGGAGCACCACGCTGCGCTGCGGTTCGGGCCCGAGCTCGAGCTGCATCCGCAGGTCAGCGCGATGGTGATGGCGCGTGCCGAGGGCAACCCGCTGGCGCTCGCCGAGCTCGTGCGCGCCCTCGACGAGAGCGGCGTGGACCCCGCCAGCGAGCGCGCCGCGAGCGTGGAGCTGCCTGCGGGCCTCGAGGCGCTGGTGCTCGGCCGCGTCGACGGGTTGCCGGACCTCGAGCGCCGCTGCCTGAAGGTGGCCAGCGTGATGCTGCGCCCGTTCTCGGCCGCCGCCCTGCACGAGGTGCACCCGGAGCTCGGCCCGGTCGACGGCATCGAGGACGCGCTGCACGGGCTGACCGGCGAGGTGCTCGAGCGCCTCGAGGACGCCCGCTACGAGATCCGGCACGCCCTGACGCGTGAGGTCGCCTACGGCAGCATCCCGTTCGGCCTGCGCCGCGCGATGCACGAGGCGACCGGCCGACGCGTCGAGCGGGTCAACGACGGGGCGCTCGAGCCGTGGCTGGACCTGCTGGCGCACCACTTCTGGCACGGCACCGGGTCGGCGCATCGTGAGCGCTACCTGCGGCTCGCCGGCGCGGCCGCGAAGGAGGCGTACGCCAACGAGGCGGCGCTGACGCACCTCGGCCGGCTCGCGGAGGTCGCCACCGGGCCGGACCGGGTCGCCGCGCTGCTGGAGCGCGCCGAGGTGCTCACGCTCGTGGGTCGCATGGCGGACGCCGCGGCGAGCCAGCAGCTGGCCGCCGAGCTGGCCGCCGAGCTCGAGGACGTCGCCGGCGCTGCCGCGGCGGCCTGGGGCCTCGCGGAGACCGCGCGCCGCGACGGGCGGTTCGACGAGGCGGTCGAGCTGCTGGCCGCGGCCGAGGCGGGTCACGTCGCGCTCGGCGACGACGACGGCCGGGCGAAGGTGCTGCGGCTGCGCGGGACGATCGAGGCCCAGCGCGGGCAGCTCGACGACGCCCGACGTGACTACGGCGCAGCGCTCGAGATCCGTGAGGCGATGGAGGACGACGCGGGACGTGCACGGCTGCTGTCGAACCTCGGGATCGTGGCCGCGTTCGGGGGCGACCTCGACGAGGCCGACGTGCTGCACCAGCAGGCCCTCGAGCTGCGCGAGCAGCTCGGCGACCCGTGGGCCGTCGCCAACTCGCGCACGAACCTCGGGATGGTCGCGCTGCTGCAGGGGCACCCGGGCGACGCCAGGGACGACTTCGCGGCGGCCCTCGCCGGCAACACCGAGGTCGGCGACCCGTGGATGGTCGCGCTGAGCCACCACAACCTCGGCAACGCGCTGCGGGACCTCGGGGACGCAGCCGGTGCCGGCACGGCCTACGCGGAGGCGGCCGGCCACTTCGCCGAGCAGCAGGACGACTGGGCGCTCGCGCAGCTGCTGGAGGACGCGGCCGAGCTCGCGTGCGCGGTCGGGCAGCCAGCGCCCGCGGCCGAGCTCGTGGGCGGCGCGGACGCGCTGCGGGCGGTGCTCGGTGTGCCCCGTGCCCCGAACGTCGAGGCAGCCGTGGACGGCGTGCTGCGCGCGGTGACCGAGCAGCTCGGGGCGCCCGCCGTCACCGCAGCGCGCGAGCTCGGCGAGGGGCGCAGCCGAGCCGCGTCCGTGGCCGCGTTGCTCGCGCTCGTGCGCGTCCTGACGCAGGGGGGCTGAGATGCGGACAGGGCATCTCCGGCGAGGAGCGGTGGGGCTGGTCGCCGCGCTGCTGCTCGGCGGGATGGCCCCCGTGCCGGCCGTGGCCGCGACCACGGCCGACGCGGACGGCGGCCCCGAGGTGGTGGTGGTCAGCACGGTCGTGGCGGGCGCCACCGTGCACACGGTGGGTCGTGTGCGAGGTGCGCCGGACACGAGCTACACCCTCGAGGTCGCGGGCGTCGACGCGTCGGGCTGCGGTGAGGGCGTGAACGTCGGCGGCACGTACGGCACCGTCGAGGTCGTCACCGACGCGGACGGGGTCGGCGCGTTCGGCGCGAGCTTCGCCGACCGGTCGGTCATCTGGCAGCACCTGCGGGTGGTCGCGGCGCAGGTCACAGCCGGGGCCAGCACGCAGGCGTGGTCCGTCACCGACGGCTGGAGCGGATCGCGATGCTCGTGGGCCGGCGCAGGCAACGACGCCTGGCCGCGGGCACGCACGCTGGCGCCCAGTGACAGCGTCCGTGACGTCGTGGACCTCGTCGGCAGCGTGCGCTGGTTCAAGGTGCCGGTCGACCCGGGTGCGCAGCTGACGGTGCGGCTCTCGGACATGGCCGTGGACTACGACCTCGCGGTGTTCGGCGACATCGCCGCCGAGTACAGGGACCTCGTGGAGATCGGGGCCGACACCGACCTCGACCGTCTGAGCGCCGAGTACGCCCCGGCCGCGCAGGCACCGTTCGCGTTCTCGCCGTTCGCGTTCTCACCGGCGGCCCAGGCACCGTTCGCGTTCAGCCCGTTCGCGTTCTCGCCGTTCGCGTTCAGCCCGAGCGTGCTCAGCGACGCTGAGTCGAGCCCGTTCGCGTTCAGCCCGTTCGCGTTCTCCCCGTTCGCGTTCTCGCCGTTCGCGTTCAGCCCGTTCGCCTTCTCGCCGTTCGCGTTCAGCCCGTTCGCGTTCAGCGACGCTGCCTCGAGCCCGTTCGCGTTCAGCGACGCGAAGGGGACGCCGTTCGCGTTCTCGCCGCAGGCGTTCTCCGCGGCGCAGGGACGTGCGCTGCTGTCCACCTCCGCGTCGAGCGGCACCGCCGACGAGACGGTCGTGCTCAACACCTGGGACGCGGACGGCGACGTGTACGTGCGCGTGTCCGGCGGCAACGGCGCGTTCCACACCACGGTGCCGTTCCAGCTGGACGTCGAGCTGCAGGGCTCGGACTGCGAGGGCGTGCGTCGGCTGCCGGGTGGCCGGCGGGACGTCGCCGCGCTCAACGTGGAGACCGTCGTGCTGTGGGACAGCCAGCACACGGCCGGCAGCCCGGCCGAGCTCGCGCGGCTCGCGGCCCGGCTCGAGGACCTCGCCGACGCCAGCGACGGCCGGGTCGTGGACCTCGCGTGGGAGCCGCACGTGCTCGCGCTGCGCGAGCAGGCCGAGGCGCACCCAGCCTGCGTGTACGCGACCAACCTGCTCGCCGAGGCGATCAAGCGGGTGGTGGACGCGCACCGCGACGCGAACCCGCTGGCGTACGTGGTGCTGGTCGGCGCGGACGACGCGATCCCGTTCTTCCGCTACCCCGACGAGGGCCAGCTCGGACCGGAGTCCAACTTCCGGCCGCCGGTGCTGGACGCGTCCGCGTCGCAGTCCGCGCTGCGGCGTAACCACGTGCTGGGCCAGGACGAGTACGGCGCGGACACGGTGCTGACGCTCGGCGCCACGCGCCAGCCGGTGCCGGATCTCGCCGTGGGGCGGCTGGTGGAGACCGCCAGCGAGATCACCCACATGGTGGACGTGCACCTCGACGCCGGCCCGCTCACGCCGCGCTCGACGCTGGTGACGGGCTACGACTTCCTCGCCGACGCGGCGGACGCGGTGGACGCGGAGCTGCGGCTGGGCACCGCCGACGTCGCGGCCACCGCCACCAACGACCGGCTGGTCACGGCCGGCGACGTCGCCCCGGCGGATCCACGGTCGTGGTCTGCCGCCGACCTTCGCGACGCGTTCCTCGACCCAGCGGTGCCGCACGACGTGGTCTACCTCGCCGGGCACTTCTCGGCCAGCAGCGCGCTGGCGGCCGACTACCGCACCAGCATCTCGACCGCGGACCTCGAGGCGTCCGGCGTGGACCTCGAGGGCTCGCTGGTGTTCAGCGGCGGGTGCCACTCGGGCTACAGCATCGTCGACGACGACGCCGTGCCCGGGCTGACGGTCCCGCTGGACTGGGCGCAGGCGATGGCCCGCGAGGGCGCGACGCTCGTGGCCGGCACCGGCTACCAGTACGGCGACACCGACCTCGTGGAGTTCAGCGAGCGGCTGTACGCCGGCTTCGCCCGCGAGCTGCGGCGTGGCACCGGGGTGCAGACGGTCGGAGAGGCGCTGGTCCGGGCCAAGCTCGAGTACCTCCAGCAGACGCCCGACCCCCGTGGGCTGCACCGCAAGTCGCTGCTGATCGCGACGGTGTTCGGTCTGCCGATGGCCGGTGTGGAGATGCCCGGCGAGCGCCTGCCCGTCGCCACCGCGAGCTCGACCGTGCGGCCCCGGGCCGTCAGCGACGGGGATCCGGCGCGCACCTCGGCCGGCGAGCTGCACGGGCTGTCGAGCGCCACGCTGAAGCTGGACGCGCCGCTGGAGGAGCAGCAGGTGGCGCTGACGCTGCCACCGTCTGCGGCCGGCGGCGTCCCGCGTCCCGGCCCGGTCGCGTCCTACCTCGTGGGCGCCGACGGCACGGCGTCACAGCCGAACCAGCCGATCCTGCCGCTGGTGTCCGGCGACGTGACCGCTCCCGGGCGCACCTTGATGGGGGTGGGCCTGCGCGGCGGCAGCTACACCGACGAGCGGGTGGTGCCACTCTCGGCCGCCGCCACCACCGAGCTGCGCGGCGTGCACGTGCCGTTCAGCTCGACCACGTTCCTCCCTGAGCGGCTCGCGAGCATCAACCGCTACGGGGCGCTCGGCGACGACGGGCGCACGCGCCTGCACGTGACGCCGGTGCAGCACCGGGTCGGCGCGTTCGGCGACCTCGTGGCGACCCGGCGGGTGTTCTCGGAGCTCGAGCTCGAGCTGTTCTACCTCCCCGACGACGCCGGCACGCCCGAAAGCACGGCCGAGCGTCGCACGGTGCCGGCCCGTTCCGACCCGCCGAGCATCGTGGACGTGGTCTCGCGGCCGGTGGCGGGCACCGACGACGCGCTGGTCGAGGTCCGCGTGGCCGGTGACCCGGCGGTCGGCGTCGAGCGGGTGTGGCTCACCAGCACCGTCGTCGGCGGCGACAGCTGGGCGTCGGTGGACCTCACGCCGAGCCCGGACGACTCGACCACCTGGGTCGCCGTGCTGCCGGGCGCGGCGGCACGCAGCGCCCCGCTCCAGGACTTCCTCGTCCAGGCCGTCAGCGGCGTGGGGATGGTCGCCGTGGACGATGCGGGGGGCGCGCTGCACCGGCTGTGCGCTCGCATCCTCGCCGTGGACACCAGCGTCCCGGCGGCAGCGACCGCGCTGCAGCTCGCACCCGTCGACCCGCGCGTGGTCGTGGGTGGCCTCGCCACGGTCGAGGCGGTGCTGCGGCAGGAGGGTGAGCCGCTGGCAGGCCAGCCGGTGGTGCTCGCGGTCGGCGACAGCCGTCGTCAGGTGGTCAGCGACGCGGCCGGGGTCGTGCGGGCGCAGCTCGCGGTGACCGCGCGGCCAGGACCCGTGCCCGTCACCGCCCGCTACGCCGGCGAGGCCGGGCGCGCCCCCGCCGGCGACAGCACGACCCTCGAGGTCGTCCGGGCGGCGAGCGTGCTGCGGCTCACGCCGGACGGGCACGGTGGTCTGGTGGTG
>JBFGFG010000170.1:0-6175 GCA_041579655.1 Nitriliruptoraceae bacterium | reverse complement strand
TGGGGATGTGCACCGTCGGGCGGTCGGCGATGAGCTCGGCGACGACGGGGCCTGGCATCTCGATGGGCCCCTCGATGGTGTCCAGCGTGCCGGTGCCATGCCCGATGGCGCTGGCGGTCACCCGCGCCGGGTCCAGGTCGGCGAGCGCCGCGGTCAACGCCAGCGTCGCCGCGAGGTCGTCGAGGCCGGAGAACGGGTCCACGTCGACGTCGACGGCCGGCACCCCGTGCACGGCCCCGCGGGCGGCGAACAGCAGGTCCAGCAGGGCGACGGCCTCGTCGGCGATGCGCTGCTCGACGGCGAGCAGGGCGATGCGTGGCCGCAGCTCGCCCCAGGTGTCGACGTCCGGTGAGCCGTGGGGCGCGCGGACGCGGACCTCGGTGCCGGCCCTGCCACCGCTGACGGTGAGGCGCACGGCCCCGTCGCCCAGCGTGGAGACGGCGTGCTCGACCCGCTCCAGCGAGGCACCGACCTCGACCATCGCCCCGAGCAGCGCGGCAGCCGTGGCGCCAGCGCGGACATCGAGGTGGAGCGTCGTCATCTGTGCTCCGGTCGGGTGCGTCGGCGTCACCGCCCCTGTCGGCCGGCGCGCCGCGTCACAAAGCGTGCCGCACGCCGCACGCGCGCGCAGGGTCCGAGGGGTCCGCCGGTACCGTCCGCTGCGGACGCAACCCGCGGAGGTGCCACGTGTCACTCGATCCCGACATCGTCGCCATCCTCGCCATCGTCGCGACCTCGCTCGTGGTGGTGCTGCTGGTGCTGGTCATCGTGCAGATGGTGCAGCTGCGCACGCTGCGCAGCACCTACCGGGCCGCGATCGGTGAGGACGCGCCGGACGACCTGGTCACCGCGGTGGCCAAGCAGGCCGACGGCCTCGCGCAGCTGCGCGTCGACCTCGGCGTGGTCCACAACAACACCGAGACGCTGCGCGACCTGCACCGCGGCTCGGTCTCCCGCGTGGGCCTGGTGCGCTACGACGCGTTCCCGGACATGGGCGGGATGCTCTCGTTCTCGGCCGCGCTGCTCGACGAGCGTGGTGACGGCCTGGTGATCTCCGCGATCAACGGTCGCCAGGAGACCCGTGCGTACGGCAAGCCGATGGCCGCCGGCACCTCCGAGCACTCGCTGAGTGACGAGGAGCGCGCCGCCGTCGAGGCCGCGATGAACGGGCGTCCGCGCGAGGCGCTGGTCACGCCCGGCGCCAAGCGTCGCCGTCGCGCCTGACGATGGCCCGCATCGCGTACCTCGGTCCGGAGGCCACCTTCACCGAGCAGGCGGCACGCGCGCTCGGTCATGACGGCGCCGGACTGCTGCCGTGTCGCGGCGTGGGTGAGGTGCTGCGGCTGGTCGACGAGGGCCGCGCGGAGCACGGCGTGGTCCCGATCGAGAACCGCCTCGAAGGTGGCGTGACCGCGACGCTCGACGCGCTCGCCGACGACGTCGAGCTGCTGATCGAGGCCGAGGTCGACGTCGAGATCGACCTCATCGTCGCGGCGCTGCCGGACGCCAACCTCGGGATGATCACCGAGGTGTGGTCGCACCCCGTGCCGCTGGCCGGCTGCCGCCGCTGGCTCGCCGAGACGGTGCCGGACGCCGACGCGCGCCCGATGTCGTCCACCGCCCGCGCCGCCGCCGACGTGGCCGCCAGCGGGCGCCTCGACGTGGCCGCGATCGCCAACAGCCTCGCCGTGGAGCGCTACGGGCTGGTCCCGCTCGCGACCGGCGTGGCGGACACCGTGGGCAACCGCACCCGATTCGTGCAGGTCGGCCGCACCATCCCGGCGCCGACCGGGCACGACAAGACCTCGCTGGTGGTCTACATCCCGGACAACCGTCCCGGCGCGCTGTTCGCGATGCTCGAGATCTTCGCCGAGCGCGACCTGGACCTGACCAAGATCGAGTCGCGCCCGACCAAGCACGAGCTCGGCGACTACCGCTTCTTCGTGGACGTCGAGGGGCACGTCGCCGACGAGCGGGTCGCCGACGCGCTGGCCGCCGTCAAGCGCACCCAGCGCGAGGTGAAGCTGTTGGGCAGCTACCCGCGGCTGGGCGAGGGGCCGGCGGTCCCGCACGACCGCGCGGCCGACGACGCCTCGTTCCGTGACGCGGCCGCGTGGGTCGCCGCGTGGCGCGCCCGCGTCGACGGGGCCTGAGCCACACCGTCAGCTCGGCAGCGGGACCCGCGCCACGTGTCGGGTGCCCTCGCCCAGGCTGGCGAGGTACAGCCAGCCGTCGTGCGCCCGCACGCCGGTGACGAAGCTGTAGCGCTCGCCGTCGCCCTGGAGGTTGTGGCGCACCTCGCCGGTGTCGGGGTCGAGACCGAGCACGTGGGCGTACAGCTCCGCCTTGGGGCGCAGCCGCTCCGGAATCCGGGCGACCGTCCGCCGCAGGATGCCGGGGCGCGACGCGAGCAGGTCCGCCAGCGGGTTGCGGGGTGCGACCACCGCGAGCCACACCGTGCCGTCGGGGCCGGTCGAGAGGTTGTCGGTGTAGCCGGGCAGCGCCGTGCGCAGGATGCTGGCGTCGCCGGCGTCGGGGCCGGTCACCGGGATGCGCCAGACCGTGTGGTCGCCGGACGAGGTGACCAGCACGGCGTCCTGGGCCTTCGTCAGCGTGACGCCGTTCGCGAACGACATCCCGCTGAACACGGTCTCGACGCTGCCGTCGGGGTCGCGGCGCAGCAGGCGACCGGTGCCGTTGTGCTCCAGCACGTCCTCGGTGAACTCGTCGAGGCCGTGGTTGCGGGTGGACTCCGTGAACCAGATCGTCCCGTCGTCGGCGACCGTGGCGTTGTTGGTCAGCGTCAGCCGTTCGCCGTCCACGTGCGTGACCAGCGCCTCGATCGTGCCCCCGTCCAGCGGCACGCGCAGCAGCCCGCGCTCGGCGTCGCACACCAGCAGGTCGCCGTCGGGCAGCCACTCGATGCCCAGCGGCCGTCCGCCCGTGCGGGCGATGGTGCGCACCGGGCCGCCGTCGAGGTCGACCCGCACCACACGGCCGTCCGCCAGCGTGGTGAACAGCCCGCCGTCGTCGTCGAGCACGACGTCCTCGGGGCCCTCGCCACCGACGGCGATCAGCTCGGGGTCGCTCAGCGCGTCGTTCTTCGCGTAGACGCCGGTGTAGCCCGGCGACGGCGGTGGGGTCCAGACCTGCGGGCGGTACGGCACGGGGGCTCCTGGGCTCGCGGTCGGGCTGCGTGGGCAGCCTACGAGCGCGGCGGGCACCCTCGCGGCCCCGACAACTCCCCGAGGCCGACGTGAGCACCGCCGTGAGCGACCCCATCGCCGAGGCCCGTGCGGTGCTGCCGTTGACCTGGTGGACGCCGGTCGGGTGGGGCGCCGCGGTGCTCGCCGACGAGACGGCGCTGCTGGCCGACCACGCCCAGCTCGAGCGCGAGGCGGCACGCAACGCGCTGGCGTTGATGCGCCAGGCACCGGTCGAGGTGGACGCGCTGCAGTGGACGATCCGCCTCAACGGCGTCGCGCGCGACGAGGTCGGCCACCTCGGTGCGGTCGCGTCGCGGCTCGCGGACCGCGGCGGCGAGCTGCCGCGGCGGTTCAGCAACCCGTACGCACGCGACCTGCGTGGGCTGGTGCGGCCCGGTGGCGGGCGCGACGCGACGGTGGACATGCTGCTGGTCAGCGCGCTGATCGAGTGCCGCTCGTGCGAGCGCTTCGCCCACCTCGCCGCCACCGAGAACGAGCTCGCGCCGTTCTTCGGCAGCCTGATGGCGTCCGAGCTCGGCCACCACCGGCTGTTCATCACCCTCGCCGGCTGGGTGGACGGTGCGGAGGCCGCCGAGGCGCGCTGGCAGGAGCTGCTGGTCGCCGAGGGCGAGATCGCCGCGCGTCAGCCGGTCGGACCTCGCATCCACAGCGGTCCACCCGGCCTGACGGCCTGAACGCTGTCCCGCACATCGAGCGCTGTCCCAGCCGTCGAGGGCTGTCCCGCACATCGAGCGCGACGACTCACCTGGCGGGACAGCGCTCGCTCCAGAGGACAGCGCTCTTGGTGGGTGCGCCGACGCCGCTAGCCTCCGCAGCCGCTCGGAGGGAGCCCGGATGATCGACCTGCAGCTGCTGCGTGACGACGTCGAGATGGTCGCCGCTGGCCTTGCCCGCCGCGGCTGGAGCCGGGCTCGCGTCGACGAGCTCGTCGCGGCCGACGACGCGTGGCGCGAGCTGATCGCCGCCACCGACGACGCACGTGCCGAGCAGAAGACGGCGTCCAAGGGCATCGGGCAGGCCTCGCCCGAGGAGCGCCCCGCGATGATCGCGAAGGCCGCCGAGCTCAAGCAGGCGACCGCCGACCTCGAGGCCCGCACCGCCGAGGCCGAGGACGCCCGCACCGCGCTGCTGCTGCGCGTCCCGAACCTGCCGCAGGACGAGGCGCCCGACGGCGAGGAGGGCGACGGCGTGGTGCTGCGCACCTTCGGCACCAAGCCCGAGTTCGACTTCACGCCGAAGGACCACGTCGACATCCTCGAGGCGGCCGACGCGCTCGACCTGCAGCGCGCCGCCCGCGTGTCCGGCGCCCGCTTCGCGTACCTCAAGGGCGAGGCGGTGCTGCTCGAGTTCGCGCTGGTGCGCTACGCGCTGGACATCGCGATGGCGCACGGGTTCACGCCGATGGTGGTGCCCGTGCTGGTGCGCCGTGAGGCGATGGTCGGCACGGGCTTCCTGCCCGGCGACGAGCAGAGCATCTTCCGCACCGACGACCGCGACGACCTGTTCCTCGTGGGCACCTCCGAGGTGCCGCTGGCCAGCTACCACGCGGGCGAGATCCTCGACCCGGAGCAGCTGCCGCTGCGCTACGCCGGCTACTCGCCGTGCTTCCGCCGCGAGGCCGGCTCGGCCGGCAAGGACACCCGCGGCATCCTGCGCGTGCACCAGTTCGAGAAGGTCGAGCTGTTCAGCTTCTGCCCGCCGGAGGACTCCCGCGCCGAGCACGAGCGCATGCTCACCATCGAGGAGGAGATCTTCTCGGGCCTCGGCGTCCACGCCCAGGTGGTGGACATCCCGCTCGGCGACCTCGGCAACTCGGCGGCGCGCAAGTTCGACATCGAGGCGTGGCTGCCCGGTCAGGACGCGTACCGAGAGGTCACCTCGACCTCGAACACCACCGACTACCAAGCGCGCCGTCTGAACGTCCGGATCCGCAACGACGAGGGCAAGAACGTCACCGCCCACACCTGCAACGGCACCGCGATCGCGATCCAGCGCGCCATCATCGCGCTGGTCGAGACCCACCAGCGCGAGGACGGCAGCGTGCTGGTCCCCGAGGCGCTGCAGCACCACCTCGGCCGCGAGGTGCTGTTCGCCAGCTGAGCCTTGGGCGCGGGCGCAGGTCCGGGTCGAGCGTCACGCCTCGGCCAGCACCTCACGGCACAGCTGGCGGGCGACGTCGTCGGCGACGTCGACGATCGTCAGACCGCCGGCCGGTCCCGCCACGTGCACCTGCACGGACGCCAGGTCGCGCCGGCGCTGGAGGATGGTCGAGGTGACGCGGCTGCCCTGGGTCTTGCGCAGCGGTGAGACCTCGACCTTGCTGCCGATCATCCCGGTGCGCATCGACACGGCGCGACCGTCGTGGCCGCTGGCCATCCAGGTGTAGCTGCGCAGGCCCGACCACGCCGCGACCGCGAGGAACAGCGGCACGGCCGCCAGCCACGTCGGCTGGCGGAACGCGATGCTCGCACCGACCGCGGGCAGGCTGGCCATGCCGGCGCCGAACATCGCGCCGAACACCGCGCGGCGTCGGGCGGCGGGCGGGTGTCCGCTCAGCGGCGGCAGCGTCGTGACGCCCAGCAGCCGTCGCACCAGCGTCTCGACGTCGGCCTCCGGCATCAGCGGCACGGTGAGGCTGCGGTCCAGCTGCGCCGAGGCACCGCCGTCGGCGCTGCCCCCGCCACCGCCGGCGGAGTGCACCGTGACGCTCGCGAAGCCGGACCGGGCGTGCAGCCAGCGTCGGTGGATCGTGACGCGCTGCACGCGGCGTAGCGGCACCGTGGCGGTCCGGGTCGTGGTCAGCCCGCGGCGCACGACCAGGTCCGTGCCGCGCTGGCTGATGCTGAAGCCGCCGTCGCGCAGCACGCCCATGACGGCCGTCACGACCAGCGACAGCAGCAGTCCGGCGACGATCAGGCCCCCCACGGCCACCGCGCCGAGCGAGGTCG
>JBFGFG010000169.1:0-6203 GCA_041579655.1 Nitriliruptoraceae bacterium | reverse complement strand
AGGTCGCCGCCGGCACGGACGCCGCCAGCCCCGCGATCGAGATCCACCACGTCATCCACGCCTACGACGCCGTGCGCAGCTGGAACGCCGACGTCGTGCACGACCACACGATGTTCGGACCGCTGTACGGAGCCGCGTCGGGGCTGCCGCTGGTGGCCACCAACCACGGCCCGTTCGACCGCGAGCTGCGGGACATCTACCGGACCATCGCCGAGCGAGCGGCGGTCGTGGCGATCTCGCACCACCACGCGTCGACCGCTGCGGAGGTCCCCATCTCCGCGGTGATCCACCACGGGGTCGAGATCGACTCGTTCCCCACGGGGGCCGGTGACGGCGGCTACGCGCTGTTCCTGGGCAGGATGAGCCCGGACAAGGGCGTCCACACGGCCGCACGGGTCGCCGCCGCAACCGGCACGCCGCTGCGCATCGCAGCGAAGATGCGCGAGCCTGCCGAGTTCGAGTACTTCAACAACGTCGTGGCACCGCTGCTCGGCGGCCAGGTCGAGTACGTCGGCGAGGTCGCCACCAACGAACGGCTCGAGCTGCTGGCCGGGGCGAGCTGCCTGCTCAACCCGATCGACTGGCCCGAGCCGTTCGGGATGGTGATGGTCGAGGCGCTCGCCTGCGGCACACCGGTCATCGCCACGCCACACGGCTCCGTGCCCGAGATCGTGATCGACGGCGAGACCGGCTTCGTGTGCGACGGCGAGGCGGAGCTCGTCGCGGCGCTGGCCCGCGTCGGCGAGATCGACCGTGCCCGCTGCCGCGCGGATGCGACAGCTCGCTTCTCGGCCGGACTGATGGTCGCCCGGCACGTGCAGGCCTACCGCTCCGCGATGGAGCCGGCCGCCCTCGTCCCGGTCCCGGGCGCGCACAGCGCGGACGGCGACGGCCACCCGACGGCCTCGCTGCGCAGAGCGGTCAGCCCTGGGTCGGATCGCCCTCGTCGAACACGGTCGAGAGCGGCCCCCGACGCTGCCGGATGATCTGGACCGGGGTGTCCACGGTGACGTCCACCTGCCCGTCGTCGACGCTCACGGCCATCTCGACGTGCCGGATCTGGATGCCCCGCACCCGCAGCTGCCTCATCGACCTGAGCAACGACGGCTGCAGGTAGAACACGTCCTCGTCCTTCCCCGGCTCGAGCCCCAGCAGGATGCGCAGCCACAGCAGCGGCGCGCCTGCGGCCCAGGCCTGCGGCGAGCACGACGCGGGGTACGTCGCGGGCACCGGGACCTCCGCACGGTCGAACCCCGCGAACAGCTCCGGCAGCTGGGCGCCCATCGCCGTCGCGACGTCGAGCTGGGCCTCGATGACGCGGTGGGCCGCCTCGAGGTGTCCGTACCGGGCCAGACCGGCCGCGCACAACGCGTTGTCGTGCGGCCACACGGAGCCGTTGTGGTAGCTCACCGGGTTGAAGGCCGCCATCGTCGTGGCCAGCGTGCGGATCCCCCACCCCGAGAACATGTCCGGGGCCATCAGCCGCTGCGCGACGCGCGCGGCCCGGTCCGGCTCCGCGATCCCGGTCCACAGGCAGTGGCCGGCGTTGGAGGTCACCGCGTCGATCCTCCGCTTGTCGGCGTCCAGGCCCAGCGCGTAGGTGCCCTGCTCCTCGAGCCAGAAGTCCTCGTTGAAGCGACGACGCAGGTCCAGCGCCTTGTCCCGGTACCGATGGAAGGTCGCACGGTCCCCGTCGTGCAGCGCGAAGTGGGCCCGCGCGACGTACGCGCCGTACACGTACGCCTGCACCTCGCACAGCGCGATCGGTGCCTCGGCGAGCGTGCCGTCGGCGAACCGCACGCCGTCCCACGAGTCCTTCCAGCCCTGGTTCGCGAGACCGCCTGGGGTCGCGCGGAGGTACTCGACGTAGCCGTCGCCGTCGCGGTCGCCGAACGTCTCGATCCACTCCAGGGCGCGCTCGACGTGCGGCATCAGCACCGACACCAGACCCTCGTGCACACCCCAGCGGCGGCACTCCCCCAGCAGCATCACGAACAACGGTGTGGCGTCGGCCGTGCCGTAGTAGGTGTCGCTGCCGCCCCACGACAGCCCCGGCGCGGACCCGAAGCGGGACTCGTGCATGATCCGGCCGGGCTGCTCCTCGGTCTGGGCGTCGACGCGCTTCCCCTGGAGCCTGGCGAGCGAGAGCAGCACGCCCTCGGCCAGGCTCGGGTCCACGGCCAGCGCCATCCACGAGGCCAGCAGCGAGTCGCGGCCGAACAGCGTCATGAACCACGGCGCCCCCGCCGCCGGCACGGTGAGGCCGGTCTCGGGATCCCTGATGCGCAGCGCACCGAGGTCGCGCCCCGCGCGCGCGACCACGTCCACGAAGTCGTCGTGGTCGCGCTCCACCTCCGGGAGGTTCGCGACCCACGAGTCGAACCCGCGCGCTGCGACGTCCCCGTCGGTGTCGCCGCAGCGGAACGCGTCCGTGCTCACCTCGCCGTTGATGGCGACCGTCACCTCCAGGCACAGCTGCCACGTCTCGGCCGGCGCGAGCACGGCGCTCCAGGTGATGCGACCATCGTCCAGCTGCGGCGCACCGTCGACGCGCACCGACACGGTGCGATCGACACCGCGGTCACGGTGGTGGAAGTCGAGCCCTCGCGCATGGAGCTTCTGGGCGTGCACGCCACGCCGATGGACCCGGCTCTCCTTCACCTCGAAGAGGTCGGCGAAGTCGACGCCACACAGCAGCTCCAGCGTGAGCGGTGCCGGCTCCAGCCCGTGGTTGGTGATCACGATCCGTTCGCGCATCCCACCACGGACGTGCCGGTGGCGCACCACCACCACCGAGGCGTCCGCCACGCCTTCCGCCGGCGCGCCACGCGTGACGTGGATCGCCGAGTACGGCTCGGTGTTCGCCACCGCCAGCGCCTCCAGCGGGTGCTGGTTCAGCCGCAGCTCCCACCGCGAGACAACGCGCGTGTCGAGGAAGTACAGCCCCTCCGACACATCGGTGCGGATGTCGCCGGACCCCTGGCAGATGCAGAACGTCTGCCCCTCGACCAGCGTGACGTGCCCCGGCACCGGCGCCACCGGCGCCACCGGTGCTCGGGTCTCCCACGGCGACGCCGGCTGCTGCATCTCGTCCTCCTGCGGTCACTCGCCCGGGTTGCCCGGATCGCTGACGAGGGGCACGAACCGCACCGCGCACACCTCGGTGGTGGTGACGCGGTCGCCCTCGCGCACCAGCACGTGCAGCTGCTGCGGCTCGTGCTCCTCACCGACCGGCAGCACCAGTCGTCCGCCCTGCGCCAGCTGCGCGAGCAGCGGCTTCGGGACGACCGGGGCGGCAGCTGCGACACCGATGGCGTCGAACGGGGCAGCGGCCGGCCAGCCGAGGCTGCCGTCACCCTCCACGACGCGGACGGTCGGCGCCTCCTCGGCCAGCACGCCGCGAGCGCGGGCCGCGAGCGCGGGCCGACGCTCGATGGTCCAGACCTCCCCGGCGAGGTGGGCCAGCACGGCCGCGGCGTAGCCCGAGCCCGTGCCTACGTCGAGCACCCGGTCGGTCGGGGCCAGCGCCAGCAGCTCCGCCATCATCGCCACCATCAGCGGTTGGGAGATGGTCTGCCCCTCGCCCAGCGGGAGCGGTGCGTCGTCGTACGCCCGCTCGCGCAGCTCCGCTGGGACGAACAGCTCGCGCGGCACGACGGCCATGGCTGCCAGGACACGCTCGTCCTCGACGCCGCGACGTCGCAGGTCCTCGACCATCCGAGCCCGCTGCAGCGCGGGGTCCTGCGCACCCGCGACGCCCGAAGGGGTGACACCTGAGGCCGCGGAGGGCCGACCAGATCGCGGGGCAGACTGACCCCCGCCGTCACCGGCCGACCCGTCCACTGCCACCTCCTGCGTCGTCGCGGCCGGCTCAGCTCACTCCCAGAGCCACAGCCGGCCTTCGACCTTGCCGCCCGGGTCGGCGCTGAACTCGAACACGGCGCACTTGCCGTGGAGCTGCGAGAACACCGGGGTCGTGCTGCGGTACGACAGCGAGCCTCGGTAGCTCGTGGTGCCGTCCTCCAGGTGGCGACCGACACCCGTGGCCTCCCACGTGGCCATCTCGCCGTCGTCGCCCATCGTCACACCGCGACCCGATCCGCGGATCGTCCCGTCCGGCTCGATGATGCTGTCGTACGTCCCCACGTCCTGCGTCTGGACGTCCAGCAGCGTGCCGGACGACTGGTAGCTGACCTCCATGCTCACGCCCCCGGCAGGATCCGGGAGCACGCGCACGTTCGTCTGCTGTCCGATCTCGTGACCGATCTCCTTGCCCAGCATCTTCCTTCCTTCCCCTCGGAGTGGGTTCGGTCATGACCCACGAATCGGGTCTACGGGCGGCGCGATGACGTGTCAAGTGCAGGTCGGACACCATCTTTCCGGGGTCGCCGACGGGTACGCCCACAGCCCCGCAGGCTCAGTCCGGAGCCCCGGCCGGAAGGCCGCACAGCACGGCGTCCGTGATCGCCGCGAGCTGGATGAGCTGCTCGCGGGTCAGGCGGTCGGTGAAGCGGGAGCGGACGTCGGCGACGTGGGCCGGCGCAGCCTCGACGATCGCGGCCCAGCCAGGCTCCGTCAGCGAGACCCGCTGGCCGCGGCGGTCGCCCTCGTCGGTGCACCGCACCACCAGACCCCGCTCCTCCATCCGGCGCAGCTGGTGGCTCAGCCGGCTCTGCTCCCACTCCAGGTGACGGGCGAGGGCGGACACGCGCATCGACGCGTCGACGCCCTGCTCCTCCCGGACGCGACCGAGCGTCGACAGCACGCTGTAGTCCGACACCGACATCCCGGCCGACGCCAGCAGGTCGCGCGCGAGCTCGGCCTCGAGGTGGATCGACATGCGCCGGTAGCCGCGCCATGCGTTCATCTCGACGTCGTCGAGCCACCGCACCTCACCCTGTTCTGCCACCGCACACCTGCCGTCCGTGTCTGGCCCCGCAGGATACATGACGTATCATGTTTCGCGTCGACCACACCGACACGACTCACATCGGGCCAACCATGACCAGCTCCCCGCTCCGCATCCTCGCGATCCCAGGCAGCCTCCGCGCCGGCTCGTTCAACCACCGGCTGCTGCTCGCCGCGGCAGAGCTCGCCCCCGACGGCGTCGAGGTCGAGGTGTACGAGCAGCTCGCCGACGTGCCGCTGTTCAACCAGGACCACGAGGACCCGGCGCCCGCCGGTGTCACCGCGCTGCGCGAGCGCGTGGCCGCCTCCGACGCGATCCTCATCGCGACGCCGGAGTACAACGGCTCGATCCCCGGCGTGCTCAAGAACACCCTCGACTGGCTCTCGCGCGGCGAGACCGAGGTGACCGGCGTGCGTGGTCGCCCCGTCGCCGTCATCGGCACGACGCCGGGCATGTGGGGCACGAAGCTCGCGCAGGAGCACGCCCGCCAGATCCTGTCGAACATGGGTGCCAAGGTCGAGTACGGCGCGCGGGTCTACCTCGCCCGGGCATCGGCGGCGTTCGACGGCGACGCGCTCGTCGACGACACGGCTCGCACGGCCCTCACCGCGGTGCTGCGCTCGCTGGCCGAGCACGCCGAGCAGGCCGCCGAGCGCGTCGCGGCTGCCTGACGACGCTGCACACCGACGGCGTCGGCTGCGTCAGCCGGTCAGCTCGCTCGCCGCGTCAGCAGCGACGACCTCGGCGAGCTCGCCCAGCGACACGCGCGCGTTCCACCCGCCGAGCCGCGCGGTCGTGAGGCCGCTGAGCATCGGCTCGAGCGCGGCCTCGAGCCCGGCGTGCTCGACCAAGGCCTCCTCGCGCACCACCGGCGCCACGACGAACGAGGGGAACACGCCGAGGTCGTCCAGCAGCGGCCGCTGCCCGGCCCGCCACGCCATGCCGTCGGTTGCCGCCGTGAGCCCCGCGTCACAGCCACCGGCGGCCACGCCGAGCACCGCGTCCGCCGGCGAGACCGCCAGCACCTCGACCGACCCGGGCGCGACCGAGTACGCGTCCAGCACCACCGCGAGGCCGTCCTCGCGCTCGGCGAACGCGGGGTCCACGCACAGCGCCGGCGCCTCGAGCTGCGCGAGCCGGGCCGCGAGCTGTGACAGCGTCTGCAGATCCGCGTGCGGGCCCGGCTCGCCCTGCACCACGAACGCGAGCGTGGCGTCCGCGGGCGACGCCGTCAGCTCCCGGGGCGTGGACAGCCGCGGGCGCAGCCACAGCAGGCCGACCTGCTCGTCGTGCT
>JBFGFG010000168.1:0-6210 GCA_041579655.1 Nitriliruptoraceae bacterium | reverse complement strand
GTGCTCGACGACCTCGGGGACGCGCCCGTCGACGCTGTCGACGTCTACCTGCGCCTGCGGCTGCTCTCCGAGCGGCACATCCAGCCGCACGGCGCCAGCCTCGACGGCGCGTTCGGCCTGCTCAGCAACGTCGCGTGGACCGACCGCGGCCCCGTGCTCGCGTCCGAGCTCGACGCGCTGCGCCTGACGCTGGCGGCCCGGGGCGAGGCCCTGCAGGTGCGCAGCGTGGACAAGTTCCCGCGCATGACCGACCACGTGGTGCCGTCCGGCGTGCGCATCGGCGACGCCGACCGGGTCCGTCTCGGGGCGCACCTCGCCGCGGGCACCACCGTGATGCACGAGGGCTTCGTCAACTTCAACGCCGGCACCCTGGGTGCCGCCATGGTCGAGGGCCGCATCTCGGCCGGCGTCGTGATCGGCGATGGCAGCGACCTCGGTGGCTCCGCCTCGATCATGGGCACGCTCTCCGGCGGCGGCACCGAGGTGATCCGCGTCGGCGAGGGCTGCCTCATCGGCGCCAACGCCGGCATCGGCATCTCGCTCGGCGACCGTTGCGTCGTCGAGGCGGGGCTGTACGTCACGGGCGGCACGAAGGTCACGCAGCCCGACGGCGAGGTCGTCGCGGCGCGCACGCTGTCAGGTCGTGACGGGCTGCTGTTCCGCCGCAACTCCGTCAGTGGTTCCGTCGAGGTCATCGCACGCACCGGGGACTGGGGCGCCCTCAACGACGCCCTGCACGCCAACTGAGAGGCTGAACGCCATGGGCACCACCACGAGCACCGAGCAGGACGTCACCGACCGCCTCGTGCGGTGGCTGCGGCAGCTGGTGGACGCGGGTGCCGTGACCGGCTCCGAGCGGCGGCTGTGCGACGACCTCGAGTCGGTGCTGCTGCTCGAGCACGACGTCCAGCGGGTCGGTGACTCGCTCGTGGTCGGCACGCCGTCCGGCGACCGGCCCTGCGTGGCGCTGGTGGGCCACCTCGACGTCGTGCCACCCACCGCGGTCGACCTGCCGATGCGCCTCGAGCACGTCGTGGGCGTGGACCTCGCGTACGGGCGCGGCACCTCGGACATGCACTCCGGCAACGCCGTCGCGATCGAGCTGTTCACGACACACCCCGCCGACGCGCCGCTGGACGTGGTGCTGGTGCTGTACGCCCGGGAGGAGGGCCCGGCCGACGCCAACGAGCTCGCCGACGTGCTGGAGGCCGTCCCTTGGCTGGCCGACGTCGACCTCGCGATCGTGCTGGAGCCCACCGACGGCGAGCTGCAGGCGGGGTGCCTCGGCGGCCTGCACGCCACGGTGACGTTCGAGGGGCAGCAGGCCCACTCCGCGCGTCCGTGGCACGGCCGCAACGCGCTGACCGCGGCTGGCCCGTTCCTGACGGCGCTGGACGCCCTCGAGCCCGAGCTGGTCGCGGTCGACGAGATCACGTACGCGGACGTGTGGTCCGCGACGATGGCCTCGACCGAGTCGGCCCGCAACGTCATCCCGGGCAGCTTCGCGGTGAACCTGAACCTGCGCTTCGCCCCGTCGCGCGACGCCGAGGAGGCAGAGCGCGAGCTGCGCAAGCGCATCGCCGGCTGGACCTCGGAGCTGGACGGCGCGAAGGTCACCGTGGACGTCGTGGACGTCGCCCCGCCGGCCCCGCCGCGCATGGACTCCCCGTTGATGCAGCGGCTCGTGCGCAGCACCGGTGCCGAGGTCGCGGGCAAGCAGGCGTGGACGGACGTGGCGCGCTTCGCGCTGCTCGACGTGCCCGCCATCAACTACGGGCCCGGTCTCACGGCCCAGGCGCACCAGCAGGGCGAGCACGTACCACTGCCGGCGATGGTGGATGTGTACGAGCGCCTGCGCAGCTTCCTGCAGGACACCGACGAGGACGGCTGACGACGGTGGTCCGTTCCGCCGGCGACGCCACGTAGGCTCCGCCGCCGCCAGGGAGACGCCGATGGACGAGACGCCCAACCCCGAGCTCGTCGCAGTGCCACCGGAGCAGATCGAGGACGAGGAGATCTCGCCGGACGAGCTCGAGCAGGTCGCGATCGAGGCGAGCGCGAACGACAGCGCCGCGAGCGCAGCCGACGCCGCACCGGAGGGCCTGGCCGAGCCCGAACCCACACCCGCTGTGGTCGCGACGAGCCCCGGCCCCGTCGCTGACACGGCCGCCTCCACGGACGCGGGTGACCCGGACGCGTCGGCCGCGAGGGAGCCGGCGGTCGAGGAGCTGCCTGGCCACGCCGGCACGGTCGTGGTCCCGCTGTCGAACCCCTCCACGGCGGCTGACCTGCTGGCCGTGGCGATCGCGTTCTGCGAGCACGGCGGCGAGGTCATCGCGGTCAACGTCGGTCAGGAGGACCCGTCGCAGGAGGACGCCGAGACAGCCTCCGCCCTCGCCGAGATCGTCGAGGAGGCCCAGCACGACCACCCCGGACGCAGGATCGAGCTGCTGTCGCGCGAGGCCCCCTCCGTCGCACGCGGCATCGTGGAGCTGGCACGTGACGAGAACGCCGACCTGATCGTCGTCGGCGTCCCGCTGGCTGGGCCCAACAGCACCGGCCGCGACGGCGGCCCGCCGCTCGGCCGGGTCGCCGAGGCGATCATCGAGGTCGCACCGTGCGACGTCGTGGTGCTGCGTCCCGGGCTCGACGGCGAGCACATGAGCGACCTGCGCAGGCTCGTGGTCACGGTGGACGGCGGCGAGGCCGCACGGACCGCCACCCGCAGCGGCATCGTGCTCGGTGAGGGGCTCGGCCTCGGCGTCGACGTGGTGCACGTGCAGGACCGGGGGCGCCCGCGGTGGGACGGGCTCGCCGTGCTGGCGCAGGCGCTGGACGGGATGGACGGTCGCGAGAGGGTGCGGTCGCGCCTGCTGCACGGCCCCGACGTCGCGGGCGTGCTGGTCGGGTCGTGCTCGTCCACAGAGCTGCTGGTGGTCGGGCTGCAGCGTGAGTCCGGGCTACGCCAGTGGCTGTTCGGCTCGGTGGTCACCAGCGTGCTGCGCGAGGCCACCGGTCCCGTGCTGATCGTCGCGCGACAGGCCGTGTCGGACGGACTCGCCGGCCGCGTCGAGCGACTTCGTCGCTGGCTGCAGCCGAGCCTCACCGACGTCGAGCGCGAGACGCTGCTGTGGAACGCGCGGCGGCAGGCCACCACCACCATCGACTACGTGATGCTGCTGGCTGTCTCGGCGGTGCTCGCGACGCTCGGGCTCGTGCAGGACTCGGTCGCGGTGATCATCGGCGCGATGCTCGTTGCCCCGCTGCTGGGGCCGCTCTCGGCGATGTCGATCGGCCTCGTCACGGCGCACACCGCGTTGCTGCGGCGCGGGCTGGTCACCCTCAGCACCGGCACCCTGGCAGCGATGGTCGTCTCGTTCCTGGTCGGCGTGGCGCTGCCGCTGACGGGCCCCACGGAGCAGATGCTGCTGCGCGGGCAGCCGACGCTGCTGGACGTCGGCGTCGCGCTGGCATCCGGGCTGATCGGCGCCTTCGCCACCGCGCGCAAGGACATCCCGGCGGCGTTGGCCGGCGTGGCGATCGCGGCGGCGCTGGTGCCGCCGCTGGGCACGGTCGGGCTCGGGCTGGCGCTCGGCGACCCGACCCTCGCCGGCGGAGCGCTGCTGCTGTTCCTCGTCAACATCGCGTCCGTGGTCACCGTGGGGGCCGTGGCCATGGCCTGGTTCGGCATGCGACCTGTCGAGCAGGACCATGACACCCGCCGTCGCCTGGTGTCCGGCGCCGTGGCGGCGTTGCTGCTGCTGGTCGTGGTCACCACCGCGACCGCGCTGCTGCAGTCACAGCGGGCCGAGCGCGAGATCGCCCAGCAGCTGGCGGACGAGTTCACGCTCGCGGAGGGTGTCGATCTGGTGGCCCTCGAGTTCGCGCCCCCGTCCGAGGAGGGTGGGGACACGATCGTCACGGCCACGGTGCGCTCGCAGCGGCCGTTGGAGGACGACGAGCTGCGTGACGCCGAGGAGAACCTCGCGCAGCGCGTGGGGCGTTCTGTGGAGCTGCGGGTCATCGTGCTGCGCGTCGTCGTCGCGCCCGACTGACCACGACGCAGCGAAACCAGCGGACCCGCAGGCGATGAAGCCTGCGGGTCCTGTGGTACTCCCGAGCGGATTTGAACCGCCGTTACCGCCTTGAGAGGGCGACGTCCTGGGCCGCTAGACGACGGGAGCAGGATGTGTGCCGTGACCCGGAGGTCGTGGCGATGTAACGCCGCCCACGAAGGGGCGGTGTGTCGAGCAGTCTACCGCGTGCGGCGTCATGCTCGAAGCTCGGGGGGAAGGACTTGAACCCTCAATAACTGGACCAGAACCAGTCGTGTTGCCAATTACACCACCCCCGAAGGGCGGTCGCGGAGAGTAGCGCGCAGGGCGGTTGGGCGCGAAACGAGCAACCCCCTGTGCGCCGACCGACCGGTGCTCAGTCGTCGCGAGCGTGAGCCTCGAACACGCCGATCGCGCTGTCGATCCGCTCCAGACAACGCTGGCGACCGATCAGCTCCATGGACTCGAACAACGGCGGGGAGACGGTCGAGCCGGTGACCGCGACGCGGACGGGCTGGGCGACCTTGCCGAAGCCCACGCCGACCTCGTCGGCGACGGCGCGCAGCGCGATCTCGATGGACGCTGCGTCCCACGTGAGCCCGCCGAGCGCGCCGAGGACGGCTCGCAGGATCGTGGACCCGTTCGGGGCCCGTAGCACCTTCGCGGCCTTCTCCTCCTCGATACGGATCCCGTCCAGCAGGAACGGCATCGCGTAGCTACGGACCTCGTCGAGCGTCTGCATCCGTTCGCGGATCAGCACGGTGAGCCCGCTGACGATCGCGCGTTGCGCCGCGGTGGGCGGCTGGGCGATCATCGAGACGGCAGGACCTCGCGGCGAGGATTCGTCCTCGCGCGGAGCCGCCCGGTACGAGCCGTCGAGGAACGGCAGCAGCTGCTCGGTGAGCTCGTCCTGCGACAGCTCTCGGATGCGCTCCCCGTTGAACGCCGTGAGCTTCTCGGTGTCGAACATCGCCGCGGTGCGCCCGACCCGGCCGAGGTCGAACGAGGAGATCAGCTCCTCGACCGTCATGCGCTCGCTGCCGTCCTCGGGAGCCCAGCCCAGAAGCGCCACGTAGTTCAGCAGCACGCCCGGCAGGAAGCCGCGGTCGCGGAACGACTGGATCGCGACCGAGCCGTGCCGCTTGGAGAGCTTCTTGCGGTCCGCGCCGACGATCATCGACAGGTGCGCGAAGCCGGTGGGCTTGGACCACGACGGGTCGCGTGCCGGCAGCCCGACCTCGGCCAGCGCGTCGTCCAGCAGACCGTCGGCCAGCAGCAGGTCGTAGAGGTAGACCTGGCGCGGCGTGACCGACAGCAGGTCCTCGCCGCGGCACACGAGCGTGACGCCCATCGCGAGGTCGTCGGTGGAGTTCGCCAGCGGGTAGGTCACCGCGCCGTTGGAGCGCACCAGCACCGGGTCGGACTCGTTGGCCCACTCCCAGGTGATGTCGCCGCGGACCTCGTCGTGCACCGTGACGCTGCCCTCCTCGGGCAGCGCGAGCCGCAGGGTCGAGGGGCGGTCGCCGGTCGGTGCGGGCACGCCGCTCTTCTTCACCACCGGCGGCAGCCCCGCCTCACGACGCTCGTTGCGCCACGCCTCGAGCTCGTCGGGCGTGCGGTCGTCCTCGTACAGGTGACCGGCCTCGCGCAGCCGCTTCGCGACGGCCGCGTGCAGCTCGGCCCGGGCGGACTGGCGGTAGGGCCCGTGCTGGCCGACCTCGACGACGCTGCCGTCATCGGCGAGCGTGACGCCCTCGTCGACGGTGATGCCGAGCCAGCCCATGCCCTCGAGCATCGAGCGCATGGACTCGTCCGTCGCGCGCTCGGCGTCGGTGTCCTCGATGCGGAAGATGAACGTCCCGTCGTTGCCGCGCGCGTGCAGCCAGTTGTAGAGAGCCGTACGCACGGAGCCGACGTGGAGCCACCCGGAGGGGGCGGGGGCGAAGCGAACGCGGGGACCGGACACGGTGAGGCCTGTGGGGACGGGGGCACGGCGACGCACGGCGCCAGGGCCGTGCGTCGCGGAGCCTAACGCTCCCGCCGAGCGCGCCCCCGGTTCTCGCTCGCGTCAGGCGAGCTCGCGACGGGCGGCGTCGCGCAACGCCTGCGGCGACACGCCGGCGCTGGCGAGCACGCGCGGCCAGACGCCGGCGGT
>JBFGFG010000167.1:0-6213 GCA_041579655.1 Nitriliruptoraceae bacterium | reverse complement strand
CTGGTGTCAGTTGACCGTCGTGGCGTCGATGACGGTGCCCTTGATCTCACCGTTCATGGTGATCGAGGCCGGGACCTCGACCGCGCCCCACACCGGAACCTGCAGGCCGGTCGCGTCGAGCGCGTCCATGCCGAACGTGACGGCGATGGTGTGGTAGCCACCCTTGCCGGGCGCGAGCAGCTCCGCGAGGTCCTGGCCGATGTTGGTGACGGTGAAGAACATGCCGTCGGACAGGCCGGTCGAGGAGTCCACCATCTCGAGCGGGATGTCGAGGGTCAGCGGCGACTCGAACGGCTCACCCGAGACGTTGGTGTTGGTCTCGGAGCCGAACGGGCTCGCGCCGTCGATCGTGATGCGCACGCCGAGGGTCATCGAGCGGCTCATGCGGGCCTGCGTGGCGTGGATGTCGTGCAGCTCGAAGGTGAGGGTGTCGATGTTGCCCTCGACGAAGCCGGCGATGTCGAAGTCGTACGGCGTGTTCTGGTAGACGCCGCCGAACAGCGGGACCTCCGGGACGCCGCAGCCACCGGCCGCGGTGAACGACGTGTCCGGTGCCTCGGTCGTGAGCTTCACCGGGACGGTGATGTCGTGGAGCTTGCCGGCCGGGTCGAGCACGTCCTCGCAGGACAGGTAGTTCGCGACCTCGCAGATGAGGACGTCGTCGGCCTCACCCTCGCCGGCAGCGTCGAGGACCGTGCAGCCCTCGGGGGCGGCGGCGACGGCGAACACGGCGGACGGAATGATCGCGGCGGCGACGAGGGCTGAGCGGATACGCATCGGGGCTCCAGGTGTGGATGGGTCTCTGCTGGGGGGGTTTCGCTGTCGTTCCCGCATGCACCTGCTCCGGGCTTGCCAGCTTGAGCCCGTGTGCGCTCCCAGCGCAGCGCCGGGAGCCGAGAGCTGCAGAGACACGCGAACGCCCCGACCGAGGGCCGAGGCGTTCGCGGATGGAGCGATCGGTCAGCCGATGGTCCTGGCGTCGATGACCTTGCCCTTGATCGCGCCGTTGATCGTGATCGAGGCCGGGACCTCGGTTGCGCCCCACACCGGGACCTGGCCACCGGTGGCGTTCAGCGCGTCGAACCCGATCGTCACGGCCACCGCGTGGTGTGCGCCCTTGCCGGCCTGAAGCAGCTGCGGCAGGTCGAGACCGAGGTTGGTCACCGTGAAGAACATCGCGTCGGACGCCCTCGTCGAGGACGGCACGAGCGTCACCGGCACCACGATCGCCAGCGGCGAGTCGAACTCGGTGCCCGAGACGTTCTTGCGCTTCTCGGAGCCGAACGGGCTGGCGCCGTCGATGGCGATGCGGACGTTGAGGTTCATCGTCCCGGTCTGGCGGGCCTGCGTGGCGTGGATGTCGTGCAGCTCCACCGTCAACGTGTCGATGTTGCCCTCGACGTAGCCGGCGATGTCGAAGTCGTACGGCGTGTTCTGGTAGACGCCGTTGAAGAGCGGCACCTCCGGGACGCCGCAGCCACCGCCAGCCGTGAACGACGTCGTGGGCGCCGCCAGCTGGAGGTTCACCGGGACCGTGATGTCGTGCAGCTTGCCGGCCGGGTCGAGCGTGTCAGCGCACGACAGGTAGCTGGTGAGCTCGCAGGTGATGATGTCGTCGGCCGTGGAGGGTGTCCCGGCGTCACTGAAGGTCTTGCAGCTCTGCGGGGCACCGGCGGCGACGCCGGCGGCCGCGACGGGGAGGATCGCGAGGACGAGGAGTGTGCTGCGGACGAACATGGTGGCTCCGGGATGGTCTGGAGGTCCGATGACCTCAACCAGACAGATTCGACGCGTGGGTCGAGAACTCCCCCTCACGGCATCGGCCGCCGTGCGCGGGGAGCACACGGCGGCCGAGGTCGTCGCTGGAGATCAGCCCAGGGAGAGGGCCGAGACGGTCTTCCCGTAGCCGGCTGCGGGGCCGTTGAGCGTCAGGCTGGCCGGGATCTCGGTCGCGCCCCAGACCCACGCACCTGCGTAGTCGGTCTGGAAGGCGCTGACCGTGATGGCCAGGGCCTGGTGGCGGTTCACACCGGTGCCGACGCCGCTGAGCTCCGGGAACTTCTTGTAGAGGTCGGTGATGGTGAACGTGAAGGACTCCGAGGCGCCGGTCGCAGACGCCGCCGGGTCCACGGCGATGCGGAAGGCCTTGGGCACGCCCGCGACCCGGCCGTTCGGGGACGTGCCGGCGATGTCGAGCCGGACGTCGAGGTTCATCGTGCCGGTGACGCGCTGCGCACCCGCGTAGATGTTGTGCAGCTCGACGGTCAACGTGTCGACGTTGCCCTCGACGAAGCCGCTGGCGTGCAGGTCGTAGATGTTCTGCATGTTGGTGCCGGTCACGGACGCGGCCTCGGGCGTACCGCAGCCCCCGCCGGCCGTGAAGGACGTCGTCGGCCTGACGTCGGTCAGCGCGATGTCCTGGAGCGGGTCCTGGACCTTGCCGGTGATGCCGGCGTCGATCGCGTTCGCGCACGACAGGTAGGACACGCTCTTGCAGGCCAGCGTGTCGTCGGAGGTGTTCGCCGGCGTGCCGGCGTCGTTCAGGGTTCGGCAGCCGGTCGTCTCGACGGCGGCGACGCTCATGAAGGCGGTGGGGAAGATGGCTGCTGCGAGCAGCAGAGCGCGGACGCGCATCGGTGACTCCTTGGTCGGGTCAACCCGACAGATTCGACGTCAAGTCGGTCGCCCCCTCCGCAGGCTCCCTCCACCGAACTCCGCTGCGCGCCGTGCGCCCCAGCGCACACTTGACGGCGTGCAGCGCGCACACCGCAGCGGTACCCGACCCCGGATCAGGCCCAGAGAGTCCCGCTGATCGCGTCCGCGATCTCGTCGGTGTCGCCCGGCGCGTACGCGCCCGTGGAGAGGTACTTCCACCCGCCGTCCGGCGAGATCGCGACGATCTTGGACCCCACCGGCAGCCGACCGCAGACGCGGACCGCGACCTGCAGCGAGGCACCGGTCGAGACGCCGGCGAAGATGCCCTCCTCCGCGGCGAGGCGACGCGTCATCGCCAGCGCCTTGCGGGAGTTCACCTTGATCCGTCCATCGAGCACGGACTGGTCGAGCACCTCCGGGACGTAGCCCTCGTCGAGGTTGCGCAGGCCGTAGACGAGGTCGCCGTACTCGGGCTCGGCGGCGTACACCTTGATGGCGGGATCGTGCTGCTTGAGGCGCTTGCCGACGCCGGTGACCGTGCCGCCGGTGCCGAGGCCGGCCACGAACGCCGTGACGTCAGGCAGGTCCGCGAGGATCTCGGGACCGGTGGTCTCGTAGTGCGCGAGCGGGTTGGCCGGGTTGCCGTACTGGAACGGCATGAACACATCCGGGTCCGCCGCCGCCAGCTCGCGCGCCATCAGCACCGAGCCGTTCGATCCCTGCTCGGCCGGCGAGAACACGATCTCGGCGCCGTACAGGCCCAGCAGCTGGGTGCGCTCCTCCGAGGTGTTCTCGGGCATGACGCAGGTGAGCGGGTGGCCCATCACGCGGCACAGGGCAGCCAGCGCGATGCCGGTGTTGCCGGAGGTGGGCTCGAGCACCCGCTGGCCCGGCTGCAGCGCGCCGTCCTTCACCGCGTGCTCGAGCAGCGAACGCGCGACGCGGTCCTTGATCGAACCGGTCGGGTTCGCGCCCTCGAGCTTCAGGTAGATCTCGTAGCCCTCGGGCGAGATGCTCGGCAGGCCGACCAGCGGGGTACGCCCGATGGCCTGGCTGATGTCGTCGAAGCGCACCGCGGCCTCAGGCAGCGCCGCCGGCGACCGCCGGCATGATCGCGACCTCGTCGCCGTCACCCACCGGCGAGGCGAGCCCGTCGAGGTAGCGGATGTCCTCGTCCTCGACGTACACGTTGATGAAGCCGCGGACCTCGCCGTCAGCCATCAGCTGCTCGCCGATGCCGGGGTGCGAGGCGATCAGGTCCGCGAACACCTCACCGACGGTGCTGCCGGTGGTCTCGACCTTGGCCTGCCCGTCGGTGTGCTTGCGCAGGACGGTGGGGATACGGACGATCGGCATGGAAGGCCTTGCTGTGTGGGGAGGACGACTGGCGACGGTAGCCGGGGCGTGTGGGACGCCGACAGGCCGGGACGGGGACAACGCGTCGAACCCCGCGCATCGTCCCGACGCCCGGTCCGCGCGTACGGTCCGCGCCGTGACGATGCCGAGCATGACGCTGGAGCGCGCCCGCCGGCTGGCGGTCGCGGCACAGGGCCTGCACACCCCACGCCCGGCGGCCGTCGACGTGCGCCACCTGCGGCGCGCCATGGGCGTCAACGGCGTGGTGCAGATCGACTCGGTGGTGGTCGCGGCCCGAGCGCACGAGATGCCGTTCTGGTCCCGCATCGGCAGCCACGACCAGCGGCGCCGTGACGACTGGCTGTGGCGCAGCCGTGAGGTGGTCGAGCTCGTCGCTCACGAGCAGTGCCTGGTGCCGGTCGAGCTCTGGCCGCTGTTCGCGGACAGCCGCGTCGACCGCCACCGCTGGAAGGGCGTCGAGCGGCTCCGGGCCGAGCGGCCCGGCTACGTCGAGTCGGTGTACGAGCACGTCGCCGAGCACGGGCCGACCGCGCACGGGGACCTGCCGGAGGGCGGCGGCGAGCGGGCGTCCGGCATGTGGGAGTGGAGCCCCGGGAAGATCGCGCTGGTGTGGCTCGCGGCGCGCGGCAGGCTGGTCGTGTCCGACCGCGACGCGCGCTTCCAGGTGCGCTACGACCTCGCCGAGCGGGTGTTGCCGCCCGCGGTGCTGGCCACGCCCGAGCCCTCGAGCGACGAGGCCCACCGCGAGCTGCTGCGCATCGCGGCCCGGGCGAACGGCGTCGCCACCGCGGCGGACCTCGCCGACCACTGGCGCCTGCGCGTGGGCGGGCGGCGGTCGCTGGCCGACACCGGCGCGCTGCTGGAGGCGATGGCCGACGACGGCGAGCTGGTGCGCACGCAGGTCGCCGGGTGGACGGAGGTCGCCTACCGCCACCCCGAGGTGCCGATGCCCCGGGCCGTGCGCGGCACCCGGCTGCTGTCACCGTTCGATCCGCTGGTGTGGTTCCGCCCGCGGCTGGAGCGGCTGTGGCACTTCGACTACCGCATCGAGATCTACGTACCGAAGCAGAAGCGGCGCTACGGCTACTACGTGCTGCCGGTGCTGCACGACGGCGTGCTGGCGGGGCGGGTCGACCTCAAGGCCGACCGGGCGGCAGGGGTGCTGCGCGTGCAGGCCAGCCACGCCGAGCCGGGCACCGACCGCGAGGCCCTGGCGCTGGGGCTGGCGGACGAGCTGCGCACCCACGCGATCTGGCTCGGCTGCGACGACGTCGAGGTGGTCGACGCAGGTGACCTCGCACCATCGCTGCGCGCCGTGGTCTGACCGGGTGGGTTCTCGTATGGCCCATCTGAGCCATGACATCTGACCCTTCCATGCCATACGACCCGGCTTGCGAGGGGCCACGCTCGGCCGACGGGAACAGGGACGGATCAGGAGAGTCGCGATGGCCGGGTGGCGCGCGGTTGACCAGGAGCCAGTCGCATCGCGACAGGCCATCGCGGAGGGTCTCGAGGCCGTGCTCAGCGCGATCGAGTCCATGTCGGAGGGTGCGCGGCCCGTCGTCGCCGCCTGCTGGCAGGACGAGGCCTACGTCGACGTGCCGGCCAGGCTGCTCGCCCGTGTGGCCGAGGTCGCCGACCTGATCGTTGCCTGCAGCGGGCGCCCACGCCTGCCCGAGGGCGTCTGCCACATCGTCCTCGACGACACCGACCCGGTCGCCGACGAGTGGTCGCTGGTCGCGCTCTGCGGCCCGCGCGGCGTCGCCCTCGTCGCGCACGAGGTGGCCGCCAACCTCCCGGCTGGCACGGTCGAGGGTGGTCGAGCCTTCCGCTACGACGTCACCGACGAGGCCCCGGTCGTCGTCTCGCACGCCCGCCGGCTGGCCCGCGTGTTCGGCGCACGCCAAACCCCGCGAGCCGCCGCCCTGCTCGCCGAGGCCACCACGACCCTCGTTGAGACCGACCAGCAGGCTGCCGCCGGCACCACCGCGCCGAACGCCGCGACCGACCTGCCGGCGCGCGTCCACGCCATCATCGACGCGGCCGACGGGACCCGACGCGGCGAGACGATGGAGCGCACGGAGCCCAGCGGTCTCGCTGCCCTCGCCGGCTGGCTCGCGGACGCGGGTCCGCGTGCACCGGCGCTGGGCATGGTCGTGGTGCGCGCCGAGGGGCGCGGCG
>JBFGFG010000166.1:0-6323 GCA_041579655.1 Nitriliruptoraceae bacterium | reverse complement strand
AGGGGTGGGTTCGGGGGAGCGCCGGATGCGGTCGGGGTCGCGCGCCCGGCATGCTGTGCCCACGACATCCCACCACCCGTCAGGACCTGCTGTGGAGAACGAACCGTTCGAGCCGTCCGACCCCGTCGACGAGGTCTCGCCCGACGAGGTCTCGCCCGACGAGCCGCTCGACGTCCCGCCGCCGCCCCCTGCGCCGACGGTCGGCTCCGTGCCACCGCCGCCGCCGAGCGCGACCTGGCCGGTAGCGGCCGCCGCCGCGAGCGACGCGACGCGTCGCAACTGGGGTGCTGCCGCGCACGCGTCGGCGATCGTCTCGGTGTTCCTCGGCGGGCTGGCCGTGCTCGGCCCGCTGGTGGTGTGGCTGGTGAAGAAGGACGAGGACCCGTGGGTCTCCGAGCACGCCCGCGAGGCGCTGAACTTCCAGCTCACCTGGCTCATCGGCAGCTTCATCGGCATCTTCGCCGTGTTCGTGCTCGCGGTGGTGACCCTCGGCCTCGGTCTGATCGTCATCGTCCCGGCGGTCGTCGGGTTGCTCATCGCGTGGCTGGTGTTCACCGTCAAGGGCGCGCTGGCGGCCTCGCGCGGCGACACCTACCGCTACCCGATGTCGATCCGCATGGTCAGCTGATCGCCCTGCGCGACCGCCGTGGGCTGTCTGGCGAGGACGGGGCCGTCGCGGGCGACCACCTCGAGCAGCGCATCTCGTAGGGAACGCGAGGCTGCGCTGGTCAGGTGGGCGCCGTCGGAGTACAGCCAGATGCCGCCCCGGAACTCGGGGCAGAACCCGCGGTCGCACAGCTCCGGGAAGGGGTCGAACGTCGCGGCGCCCCAGCGTTCGGCGACGCGGGTCTCGGCCTCGAAGGCCAGCCGCCGGCGTTCGTGGGCCTCGTCGTCGGGCTGCGTGCGGGTGCATGACTCCGCGCGCAGCGCCAGCCGCAGGCGCGAGCACGCGTGGGCCCCGTCCGACGGCACCCCGCCCTCGGTGAACTTCGGCGTCGCGTGCGCGATGACCAGGCGCGTCCCGGCAGGGGTGACCACAGCGGCGAGACGGTCGAGCGCGGCCTCGTAGGCAGCGGCGCCGGTGAGCTCGCCGTTGGTCACCTGCTTGCGGCCGCCGGCGACGTACGACTGGGTGTGGGCAACCACGAGCAGGTCCGGCGGCGACTCGGTCAGCCAGCGGTCCACCGCCTCGGCGGCCTCCCGGCAGTGCTCCTGCTCGGCGTCGCCGTCGAAGCTGTCGAGCACGAGCATCGGGCACCCGCCCTGCGACACGATCTCGACCCGCGCACCGATCGCAGCCGCCATCAGGACGACGGCCTCGCTGTAGTGGCCCGCGTTCGAGTCGCCGAGCAGCAGCACGCGGGTCGGCCCCTCGCCGAGCCTGCAACCCCGCACGCCCTTGCCGAGCCGGGTCTGCTCGCAGGTGTCGGCGGTGTGCGGTGCTGATGCCGCCCAGGCGGAGACGACGGCGCCGGTGACGGATCGTTCGACGGTCGCGCCGACCGCCACGAGCACGAGCGCGTTCACCGCCAGGAACGCTGCGCTGAGTCTCATCGCTGGACGTGCGGAGGCCTTGCCCGGCGAGCGGAAGCGTGACTCGACGTGCCGGTACGACAGGCGCGCCAACGGCAACGTCGCCAGCCCGACGACCGCCAGCAGCAACGCGGACTCGATGCCGAACGTGGCGCGGGCGAACACCATCACGGGCCAGTGCCACAGGTACCAGCTGTAGGAGAGGTCGCCGAGGTCGACGAGCCGTGGTGAGTGCAGGACGGCGGATGCGCGCGAGGGCGGGTTCGCGACGAGCAGGCACGTCGCCAACGTCGGGATGATGCTCCAGAACACGAGGTACGAGCCCGCGTCGGTGATGAACAGGAAGGACGCGGTGAGGCCGAGCCAGCCGAGGGTGGCCATGCCGCGGCCGGCGATCGCGGACGAGATGCGAGGCGACAGCGCCAGCAGCACGCCCGCGCCGAACTGCCACGCGCGCGTCGGCATCGCGAAGAACGAGACGCGCGTCACCTCGGCCGCCGACAGCGGGCCGAGGGTCTCGATCGTGGTGAGCGCCGCCGCCAGCGCGAAGCTCAGCACGGAGCCGGCACCCACCAGCACCAGGGTCGTGCTGCGCCACGTGGGCCGCTTCGACGCGAACCAGATGATGCCGGGGAACAGCAGGTAGAACTGCTCCTCGACGGAGAGCGACCAGGTGTGCAGCAGGTGGTTGAGCTCGAGCTGCGAGTCGAAGTACCCGCCCTGCGTCGCCAGGTGCATGTTCGCGCCGAGCAGGCTCGCCGCCATGCCGGTCTTCGCGCCGGGCTCGCTGGCCCCGAGCGCGCCGAGCATCACCGACGCCAGGCTCGTGGTGATGAGCATCACGCCCAGCGCCGGCGTCAGCCGCATGATCCGCCGGGTGAAGAACCGCCCGATGCGGAAGGTGCCGGTGCGTGAGCGCTCGCGAGCGATCGAGAGGGCGATGACGTAGCCCGAGATCACGAAGAACACGTCGACACCGAAGAAGCCACCCGGCAGCAGGCCGGCCGCGTGGAACAGGATGACCGCGAGCACGGCGATCGCGCGCAGCGCTTGGATGTCGCCCCTGAGGCGCCCCTTCTGCTCGGACGGCGCGACTGAGGCGGTCAAGACGGTGCCAGTCGTCAGGGGCAGGTGTGGTGGGCAGCTCGGGCGCGGTCGTGCCGTGCAGCGTCCGCGACGAGCGGGACGGGGGCGGGTGTCAGCTGTCACATGGGCGGCCGGCTGCCCGTGGACAGCCGGCTCGACCGGTGGGTCGGCTGGGTTAGGTTCGCCCTTCCCGGACCCCTCCTGCGGAGCCTGCGTGTCGACAGACCGACCCGGACCCGAGCCCCAGCAGCCGTCGCTGCTGGGCGACGCCGATGACCCCGTCGCGGCCGCCATCGCGCGCGCCCGGGCGCGGGCCGAGCGGATGACCACGCCCGCCGCCGGGGCCGCGCCGCTCGAGCAGGACGTGCCGGTGGCGCCGCAGGAGGGCTCGGTGGACCTGCTCGAGGGGCTCAACGAGGACCAGAAGCGCGCCGTGGTCACCGTCGAGGGGCCGGTGCTGTGCGTCGCCGGCGCCGGGTCGGGCAAGACCCGCGTGCTGACGCACCGCATCGCGCACCTGATCCGCGACCACGACGTCTCGCCGTACGCGATCCTCGCCATCACCTTCACCAACAAGGCCGCCAACGAGATGTTGAGCCGCCTCGACGGGCTGCTCGGCGGCCAGGCGCCGCAGCGGATGTGGGTCACCACGTTCCACAAGTCGTGCGTGCGGATCCTGCGCAAGGAGATCGGCCGGCTCGGCTGGACCGGCCAGTTCACGATCTACGACGCGTCGGACGCCCAGCGGGTGGTGGCCAGCATCTGCCGCGAGCTCGGCCACGACGACAAGCGCCTGCCGCCACGCGCGATCAGCCACGCGATCAGCCGCGCCAAGGACGAGCTGATCGACCACGAGACCTACCGCGAGCAGTCCAACGGCTACCCCGACACCGTCGTGGCCGAGGTGTACAAGACCTACCAGCAGCGCCTGCAGGCCAACAACGCGTTCGACTTCGACGACCTCATCGTCAAGACCGTCGAGCTGTTCCAGCTGTTCCCCGACGTGCTCGCCGAGTACCAGCAGCGCTTCCGCTACATCATGGTCGACGAGTACCAGGACACCAACCGGGCGCAGTACCACCTCGTCAACCAGCTGGCCGGGGGGCACCGCAACCTCATGGTGGTGGGTGACGGCGACCAGGGCGTGTACGGCTGGCGCGGCGCCACCATCCGCAACATCATGGACTTCGAGCGCGACTTCCCGGACGCGACCGTGATCCCGCTGACCCGCAACTACCGCTCGACCTCCAACATCCTCGACGCGGCCAACACCGTCATCCGCAACAACGACGACCGGCTGCCCAAGGACCTGTGGACCGACCGCGAGGGCGGCGCCCCGATCGTGCGCTACCGCGCCGACGACGAGCACGACGAGGCCGCGTGGATCGCCGAGGAGATCGGTCGCCACCGCAACGAGCGCCGTAGCTACGAGGACGTCGCGGTGCTGTACCGCACCAACGCGCAGTCCCGTGTGCTCGAGGAGGTGTTCGTCCGCGTCGGCGTGCCGTACCGGGTGATCGGCGGGGTGCGCTTCTACGAGCGGCGCGAGGTGAAGGACATCCTCGCCTACCTGCGCCTGCTCACCAACGACGCCGACGACGTCGCGGCCGAGCGTGTGATCAACACCCCCAAGCGCGGCGTGGGCGACAAGTCGCTGGCCGCCGTGACGCGCTACGCCGCCAAGCACGGGCTGTCGTTCCTCGCCGCCTGTCGCGCTGCCGAGAAGATCCCGCAGCTGTCGGGCCGGGCGCTGTCCGGCGTGCAGGGCTTCGTCGAGGTGGTGGACGGGCTGCGCGACGCGGCCGCGCAGGGCGCCAGCGTCGGCGACCTCGTGGCCAAGGCGTGGGACCTGTCGGGCTACATGGCCGAGCTGGCCGCCGAGGGCTCGGTCGAGGCCGAGGGCCGCATCGAGAACCTCAAGGAGCTGCGCTCGGTCGCGGCCGACCTCGACGAGCGCGGCGAGCAGAGCGGCATGACCGCGCTGGCGACGTTCCTCGAGACCACCACGCTGGTGTCCGACCAGGACGCGCTGCTCGACGCGCCGGACGGGCAGGTCACGCTGATGACGCTGCACGCGGCGAAGGGGCTCGAGTACCCCACCGTGTTCCTCATCGGGATGGAGGACGGCATCTTCCCGCACGTGCGCACCCTCACCGAGCCCGACCAGCTCGAGGAGGAGCGGCGGCTGGCGTACGTGGGCATCACCCGCGCCGAGGACCGGCTGTACGTCACCCACGCCGACCACCGCACGCTGTGGGGCGGCTCGTCGTACAACCCGCCGTCACGCTTCCTCGCCGAGATCCCGCAGCACCTCGTGCGCGAGCGGTCGTCGCGAGGTGGCGGGTCCGCGGCCAAGCGCGTGCGCGACGCCGAGCTGCTCGAGATCGAGGGCGTGGAGTTCGCGGTGGGGGACCGGGTGCTGCACCCGAAGTTCGGCCCCGGCCGCATCACCGAGCTCGGCGGCGAGGGCGAGCAGGCCGAGGCGCTGGTGCACTTCGACGAGCACGGCCCCAAGCAGCTGATGCTCGCCTACGCCCCGCTCGTGCGGGCCTGAGCTGCGGTCCGGCGTAGCCTGCGCACGTCATCCCGACCCGTAGAGGACTCCCATGAGCGAGCGCATCGTCAGCGTCGAGCGCGTCATCCAGGCCGACGCGTCAACGATCTTCGACATCGTGAGCGACCCGCTCATGCACCCGCTGATGGACGGCAGCGGCACGCTGCAGGGCACCCTCAAGGGCCCGCGTCGCCTCGTGCTGGGCTCGAAGTTCGGCATGTCGATGAAGAAGGGCCCGCTGCCGTACGTGATCCGCAACACCGTGGTCGAGTACGAGCCCGACGTCCGCATCGCGTGGCGTCACCTGATCCGCCACCGCTGGCGCTACGAGCTCGAGCCGCAGGAGGGTGGCGGCACGCTCGTGCGCGAGAGCTGCGACTGGTCGGTGAGCCCGTTCGCGATCTACATCGAGAAGGCCGGGTTCCCGGCGCTGTACCCGAAGGCGATCGCGCGCACGCTCGAGAACCTCGAGCGTCTCGCGTGTGAGCGCCAGGCCGAGCTCGACGGCGACATCGCCGGCTGAGGCAGCCTCAGGGCTGCTCGGAGGCCTCGGGCTCGGACGCCTCGGCGAACGGGGCGGGTGCGTCGTCGGTCTCGCCGGCGCAGCCCTGCTCGACCGGCGTGTCATCGGGCGTGGGCGTGGGCAGCGTGCGCGTGGGGTCGGCGTACAGCGCGCCCTCGTACACCACCGAGGGGTGCTCGACGAGGCTCGGAGTACCGCCGAGCCCGCGGCCGGTCACCCGCCAGCTGCGGCCGTCCGCTGCCTCGAGGAACCCGGTCTCGTCGCACAGCGCGGGACGGGCGCCGTCGTACACGAACACGTGCGGACGACCGTCGCCGACGACCAGCAGGTCGCCGAACCCGGCGGCGCCCAGCGGGACGAACTCGACGTCCTCGTCGAACACCGTGACCTCGCCCACCGGCCCCAGCATCACGTACGGCTCGCCGGGCGCGTCGTCGGACAGCGCGATCGCCCCGGCGATGATCACCACGACACCGACGACCAGCGAGCCGATCACCCACTGGATCCCCATCGGGGCGCGCAGCACGATCTTGCGTGCCCGCTTGCTGGCACGCTCGGGGAGGTAGCCGCCGGGACCGAAGTCGAGGGGCTCCTGCGCCGGCGTGGGCTCGGGCGTGTGGCCGGTGT
>JBFGFG010000165.1:0-6405 GCA_041579655.1 Nitriliruptoraceae bacterium | reverse complement strand
GGTGGTGCGCAGCGGCGTCGCCCCCGACGCCGACACCGTGCGCACCCTCGAGGGTGCCCTCGCGCTGGCCGTGTGGGCCGCCGGGACGGACACCCACACCCCGAGCCGTCGCGACAGCGTCGAGCTGCGCACGGACGTGGCCACGCCGGATCAGGTGCCGACGATCGTCACGGGCATCACGTCACGCTCCCTGCTGGAGCTCGCCGACCTGCACGTGCCGCTGGACGCCGTCGAGCCCGACGCCCTGCTCGGCATCGACGTCGACCGCGACGTGCGCGACCTGGTGCACCGCATCCTGCTCGCCGTGGGTGCCACCCCCGGCCACCTGCCGCCCGACCTCGACGAGCGCCTCAGCGGCCCCGCGACGCTGCACCTCGCCAGCGCGGCCCGCACCCTGCTCGCACGTCGCGGCGGCACCATCGCGGACGGGCGTCTGGCGATGACGCTGCCGTTCTGGCGCGCGCACGTGGCTCCGCCCCGCGTCGTGCTGGTCGCCGAGCGGCCGCCGGACCTCGCCACGCGCAGCCAGGCACAGCTGCCCACCCGCGAGCTGCTCGGCTGGTGGGTCGACGCGATGACCTCGGCGGCCGCCTCGGGCTCAGACGTGCGCATCGTGGACCCGGGTGACCTCATCGAGCTCGACGAGGCCGAGGCCACCGGCTGGGAGGGGCTCGAGGAGAGCGACGGCGAGGGCGGCGACCTCGTACGGGTCGTGCGGACCGTCGACTCCCTGGTGCGCGAGGTCGAGCTCGAGGCGGCTCGTCCGCTGCTGCGCACGATTCGCCTTGCACGAGCGACGGACACTGGCCCCGAGCTCGCGCGCGCCGCTGCCCCTGCGGCGGCACCGCTGCACGTGGTCGACGAGCTGTGGGAGCGCGCCGTCGAGTCCGACCGGCGCCTCGGCGAGCAGCGCGCGGCCACGCTGGACCTCGAGGCCCGCCTCGGTCAGCTGCAGGACGAGCTGCTCGAGCTCAAGGGGCGCCGCGGCTTCAAAGCCGCCTGGGAGCTGCTGCGCGGCCGGGACGCCTGAGCCGGCTTCAGGCGCCGGCGACCGCCCGCTCCCCGCGGATCCAGCGCGCAGCGTCCACGACGTCGAACGCCAACGACACCGCGTTGGTCAGCAGCACTGCCGTCGCGAGGCGTCGCTCCGACGCGCCGAGCTCCGGTGCGCGCAGCCGTCGGGCCAGCGTCACCAGCAGTGGCGGCCACGCCACGAGGTGCGTGAACGACAGCGCGCTCGACCAGCCGCGCTCGTACACGATCAGCGCCGTGTTGAGCGGCATGAACAGCAGGCTGGCCCGCCGCACCGCTGCCCCGGTCGGTGTGCCGGCGCTCGCTGCCCCGACCAGGTTGATCACGACCAACCAGCCCACCCACAGCTGCACCCACAACGGCAGCGACCGGAAGCTGCGGTGCTGGTCACGCCAGATGGCCGCCAGCGTCTCGGTGTTCATGGTGCGCTCCTGATCGTGGTGCCCGGCGCCACCGCGTCCAGCACCGCTCGTGCGATCGCGTCGTGGCCGGCGGCGGTGGGGTGGAAGGACCCGCCCGGACGCCCGCCGATGGACTCCAGGTCGACCTGCCCGCCGCCGCCGAGCTGCACCAGCAGCGCGGCGACGTCGACACCGCCCTCGACCACGGTGAGCCCGTGCAGCCACGGCTCCTCGCCGCTGCACAGCCGGTGGTCACCCCCGGCGGCCGCGAAGTCGTCGAGCACCGGCACGAACGTGATCTGGTCCCGGTCCTCCAGCAGCGGTCGGGCCCGCTCGACCTCTGCCGCGATGCGCGCGTCGAGGGCGGCCACGCCCGTGCTCACGGTCAGCGCGTCCGAGGCGCGCAGCCCGTGGCAACGCTCGCCGTAGCGCTCGGCCCACCGTGCCGGATCGCTGAACAGCTGCGGGTAGCCGACCACCACGAGCCGACCCTCCGCCGACAGCAGCCGCTCGGCGACCGCGACGTACAGCTCGGCGAGCCCGCCCCGTCCTTCGGGCAGGGCGAACGCGTCCGGCTCGGCGAGCGCGGCAACCCGCGCCTGCAGCTCCTGGGACGTGATGCTGCAGCCACCGGTGACACCGTCGGTGACGAGCTGGCTCCACGAACCGGCCTGTATCTGTGCCGGGTCAGCCCCGGGGCTCAGGTCCGCGAAGCCGAGGCAGTCGGCGACCAGCGCCGTGAAGCCGAGGTCGTTGCCCCCCGCCATGAGCAGCACGACGTCGGCCGGTGCCCCACCGTCCACGGCGTCCAGCTGGGCCTCGAGCCCCAGCGCGCCTCCGACGGTGAGGTCCTCGACGCTCGCACCGGAGCACGCCGCGACGCGCAGCTCGCTCGCGTCGAGCGCCTCGGCGACGAGGGCGCCCCATGCGTTGCCGCTGGTGCCACACAGCCCCTCGGCGTCGGCCAGCCCCTCCCCCGACACGTACGAATCTCCGAGCACGACCACGACCGGCCCGACGGTCTCGGCCCCGGCAGGCAGCGTCGCGGCGGTCATCGCGATCGTGGCGAGCAGCACGGTCCAGCGGTTCACGCGCCACCTCGCAGCAGCGCGAGCCACGCGACCGCGACCGCGTGCGTGCGGGCGACCTCGTCGATCAGCGCGTCCAGGTCGGTGCCGCCGGTCTCGCACGCGGCGAGCAGGTCGGCCTTCGCCTGCAGGTCACCCACGAGCAGCGTGGCGGTCTCGCTGTCCGCCGTGATGGCGAGCCCGGACAGCAGCGGCGGTGGCGCGATCGTGTCGAGCTCGGACGCGACCTGACGGCACACCGTCACGCGCTCGGCCGCGGGCGTCCCCGCAAGTCGTGCCAGCGGCGTCGAGGTGCGGATCGCAGCCGTGACCGGCAGCCCGATGGTGGTCGCCCACAGGTTCATGTCCCCGGGCGGCGCCTGCGCCAGCGCCGGGAGTGCCGGCGCGGGGGACGGCGCCGGGGTTGGCGTGCTCGACGGCAGCGCACCGACGGACGGGGAGGGAGCCGGCTCGGAATCAGCCGAGGTGCACGCCGGCAGCGCCAGCGCCGCTGCCAGCAGCAGCCCGGCAACACGCAGCGACGGATGCCTCACGCAGGGGCCCCGACCGTCACCGGGATGCCGTTGAGCACGGCGTTGCCCGAGAGCGGGTCCACGTCCTGCTCGTCGGTGAGCACGTTGCTGTTGACCCCGCCGGCGCCGGCCGCCACCTGCAGCCCGATGCCGTCCTCGTCGTTGCCGAAGCCGTGCGGCAGCGACACGGTCCCCTGCGCGAGGTCGTCACGCAGCTCGACCGTGGCCACCACGGTGCCGACCCTGGACGTGACCTCGGCGCTCCCGCCGTCGGTCACCCCGGCGTCCAGCGCGTCCTGGGGGTGCATCTGCAGCGTGCACAGCGAACGGCGCCCGGCCAGCCCCGGGACGTTCTGTCCCCAGGAGTTGTTGGTGCGCAGGTGCCGCCGTCCCACCAGCAGCAGCCCCTCGGTGGGCTCCTGCATCGCGGCGGTCAGCCGAGGCAGGTCCTCGAGCATCTCGCGTGGTCCGAGCACCACACGGCCGCTCGCCGTGGTCAGCAGCTGCGGCAGCCGCGGCTCGAGCGGGCCGTGGTCCACGCCGGACGGCCGGGCCAGCATGGTCGCCAACGACAGACCGTCGTCCGGCGTCGGCGACGCGACGTCCCCCGCGCCGTACGGCCCCGCGCGCCACAGCAGGTCCACCACACGGTCCGGACCGCGCAGCCCCTCGGTGAGCGCCAGCGCTGCCTCCGCGTCGAGGTGCGCGAGCCGGGAGCCCTCGCTGGAGCTCACCTGCTCGGCGACCTGGCCGGCGACGAACGCGTCGGCGGTGTCGAGGTCGACCGGGTTCGGCACCCCCATCGCGATCGCGGCCAGCGTCAGCAGGATCTCCCACTCGTGCATCGCGCCGTCCGGCAGCGGCAGCACGGCGGCCGAGTGGTGCGTCACGTTTCGCACCGAGAGCGACGCGAACGCGAGCTCCGGGTGCGGCTCGTGCAGCGGGCTCGGGGGCGGCAGGATCACGTCGGCGTGCCGCGAGGTGGCGGTGAGGTACGGGTCCACGCACACCAGCAGGTCCAGCT
Source organism: Nitriliruptoraceae bacterium (assembly GCA_041579655.1). GTDB lineage: Bacteria > Actinomycetota > Nitriliruptoria > Nitriliruptorales > Nitriliruptoraceae > JBFGFG01. The sequence continues at coordinate 2,348 of JBFGFG010000165.1, read as the reverse complement.
CGCCGATCGCCGCCTCGAGGCGCGCCGCGTTCGGCGTCGAGCGCAGCGGGTTGCCAGCGATGACGAACAGCGCGCGCAGGCTGCCCTCGCCGGGTGTCTGGATCTCCTCAGCCATCGTCGAGCTCGGCAGCTCACCGTTGCACTCGGGCAGGTCCCGGACGCGGCTGCGCCAGCGGCCGGTGGTGTACGGCGTGGGCCGCTGCCCGACCTCGTGACCCGGCCGCGACCACATCGCGCCGCCCGGGCGGTCCAACGCCCCGACCAGCGCGTTGAGCACGTCCACCAGCCAGGCGCAGAGCGTCCCGAACCGCTGCGCCTGGGTGCCGAGGCGGCCGTACACGACGCCGCGCTCGGCGGCCGCGAGGTCGCGGGCCAGGCCACGGATGGTGTCCGCATCGATGCGGGTGGCGTCCGCAACCGCCTCGGGCGTGAAGCCACGCAGCGCGTCGAGCACCTCCTCGACACCCTCGATGTGCTCGGCCACGTCCCCGAGGTCGACCAGGCCCTCCTCGGCGAGGGTGGTGACCATCGCGGCCAGCAGCAGCGCGTCGGTGCCGGGTCGCACCGCCACGTGCTGGTCGGCCTTGGCCGCCGTGCGCGACCGACGCGGGTCCACGACCACGAGGCGCCCGCCCCGGTCGCGCAGCGCGTCGAGGCGTCCCGGCATGTCCGGCGCCGTGAGCAGCGAGCCGTTGCTCATGCGCGGGTTCGCGCCCAGCAGCAGCAGGTGGTCGGTGCGGTCGATGTCCGGGACCGGGATGCTCCCCGCCGCACCGAACATCAGCCCTGCCGAGACGTGCTTGGGCATCTGGTCGACGGTGGAGGCCGAGTTCACGTGCCTCGTGCGCAGCGCCTTGACGAACGGCTTGAGGTAGAGCTGCCCGGCGGCGGTGTGCACGTTCGGGTTGCCGAGGTAGCAGCCGGCAGCGCCGGGTCCGTGCTCGGCGGCCACGGCGGCGAGGCGCTCCGCGACGACGGCGAACGCCTCCTCGAGGCTGACCTCCTGCCAGCCGTCCTCGGTGCGCACCAGCGGGCTGGTGAGTCGGTCCGGGTCCTGCGCAAGCTCGCCGAAGGTGGCGCCCTTCGGACAGATGTAGCCGCGGGAGAACGGGTCCTCGCGGTCGCCCTCGACCCTCGTCACCACGCCGTCCTCGAGCGTGAGGCGCAGCCCGCAGGTCGCCTCGCACAGCGGACAGATCCGCGTCGCGGTGGTCGGGATGGTCTGGGACTCGGACATCGGCGCTCCACGGTCGGCCCCGAGTCTGCCACCCGCCTGCGGTCCGCGCTGCTCCGGTCCGCGGGGCGTCGCCCGTAGCCTGCGGGGCATGCGTGCACCCGGCCCAGACGTCCTCGACGACGACCCCCGCCACCGGCGGGAGGTCCCGGCCCACGTGCCTGCTGCGGGCGAGCTGATCGAGCTCGATGGCTTCATCGGCACCGTCACCGCGGTGACCGTGCGTCAGGTAGAGCTGACCGACCGGCGTGGTCGCGCCCGCCGGTTCTCCCTCGACGGTCAGGTGGCGTGGCTCGATGACCAGGCCGTGTCGCTGACCGCGCCTGCGCCGGCCGCACCGACAGCGGCGGCCCTGCGGCTGACGGCGTCCGGATCCGTCGCCGCAACGGGGCCGGCGGTCGCTCGCGTCGCCCGGGCCAGCCGCATCTGGGTGGAGGGCGTTCACGACGCTGAGCTGCTCGAGCGTGTCTGGGGCGATGACCTGCGCGAGGCCGCCATCGTGGTGGAGCCGCTCGGGGGCATCGACGACCTCGCCGCCGAGGTGCGCACCTTCGGGCCCGGACCGACCCGACGCCTCGGCGTGCTCGTGGACCACCTCGTGCCCGGCTCGAAGGAGTCCCGGATCGTCGCCGAGGTGCGCCACCCGGACGTGCTCGTCACCGGGCACCCGTACGTGGACGTGTGGGCTGCGGTGCGACCGCAGCTGATGGGCATCGAGGTGTGGCCCGACATCCCGATGGGCACGCCGTGGAAGCAGGGCATCTGCGACGCCCTCGGCATCAGCGACCCGCCCACGATGTGGCGCCTGCTGCGCGACCAGGTCTCGTCCTGGCGCGACCTGCAGCAGCCGTTGGTGCGCGCCGTCGAGGAGCTGCTCGACCACGTGACCGCAGAGGGCTGACCCCCGCGTCAGCTGCTGGCGAGCTCGGCTGCTGCGGCCACGACCTCGTCCTGCGAGATCAGCACCAACGGGGCCGCGGGTCCGATCGGGACGTAGCTGTCGGCCGCGCGGACCGAGCCGATCCGGCCGGTGAAGCCCGACGTGACCAGCCCGGCGATCATCGCGTCGGCCCAGCCCGCGCTGGCGCGGCACTCGTCCACCACCAGCACCCGT
>JBFGFG010000164.1:0-6424 GCA_041579655.1 Nitriliruptoraceae bacterium | reverse complement strand
GCGCGGGCGCCGGCCTCGTGACCGTCGCCACCAGCGCGGACCCGGCGCCGGTGCTGGCCACCGACCCCGGCCTGATGGTGCGACGGCTGCCGGCCGCCGAGGACGGCGTCGGAGGACCGGCCGCGTCGTCGGTCGACACCGTCCTCGAGGCGCTCGCCGACGCGACGGCCGTGGTGGTGGGCCCCGGGCTGGGGCACCAGGACACCACCCGCGCGGTCGTGGACGCGGTGCTCTGCGCCCCGTACCACGGCCCGGCGCGGCGCACGGTGGTGCTGGACGCCGACGGTCTGAACGTGTTCCGCGACGACGCAGCCGCGCTGGCGGAGGCGAGCTGCCTGCTGGTGCTCACGCCGCACGAGCGCGAGCTGGCACGGCTGCTGGGCGTCGAGGTCGATGAGGTCGTCGCCGACCGGCACGGCGCAGCGAGCGAGCTGGCCCGTGTCACCGGCGCCGTCGTCGTCGCCAAGGGCCCGGGCACGCTCGTCGTGCGCGACGACGGCCCGACGTGGGTCGTCACAACCGGCGGCCCGGAGCTGGGCAGCGGCGGGACCGGGGACGTGCTGGCCGGGCTGCTCGGTGCGGCGCTGGCCACGGGCGGCAACAGCGGCGGCGACGTGGATGCCGCGCACGCGGTCGTCGCGGGCACCGTTCACCTCCACGGGCTCGCGGGGGAGCGGGCTGGCTCACGCAGCGGGGGCCGCGCGACCGCCCGCGCCCTCATCGAGGTGCTGCCCGGCCTGCTCGCCGATCTCGCCGCCCGGCGAGACGCGGGCCGCTGGCGCCACCCGTGACGGCCGACCACGTCACACTGGCGCCACCTCACCCCTCCCGGAACCTCCCGTGAAGCAGATCCGTCCGACGACCGCGACCATCGACCTCGACGCGGTGCGGCACAACGTCCGCCGGCTGCGCGAGCTCGCCGGCGGCGCGGAGCTGTGCGCCGTGGTGAAGGCTGACGCGTACGGCCACGGGGCGGTGCCGGTCGCGCGCGCCGCCGTGGATGCGGGTGCCAGCCACCTCGCGATCGCGACCGTCGAGGAGGCCGGCAACCTGCGGCTGGTGGGGCTGCGCGTCCCGCTGCTGCTGTTCAGCGAGCCGCCGCTCGACGGCGTCGACGGCATCCTCGCCGCGGACATCACCCCGTCGGTCTCGACCATCCCGTTCGCCGAGGCGCTGGCCGCAGCCGGACGCGCCCGCGGTCGGGCCGTTCCGGTGCACCTCGCCTTCGACACCGGGATGGGGCGCGTCGGGGTCCCGCACCAGGACGCCGCGGCGTTCCTCGCGGCGCTGCCGGACGACGGCCTCGAGGTGGTGGGGCAGTGGACCCACCTCGCCCGCGCGGACGAGCCGGGCGTGGACACGACCGAGCTGCAGCTGGACGCGTTCGACGACGTGCGCGCGCACGTCGCCGCGGCCCGTCACCGGCCGGCGCTGACGCACGCGGCGAACTCGGCCGGCGTGCTCGGTCACCCCCGTTCGCATCTCGACATGGTCCGCACGGGCGTGGCGATGTACGGCCTGTCGCCGTCGGCCGAGATGGACGCCGCGCAGCACCGCCTGCGCCCGGTGCTGTCGCTCTCGACGCAGGTCCGGTTCGTCAAGCAGCTGCGTGCGGGGACCGGCGTGTCGTACGGCCACCGCTGGCACGCGCCGAGCGACGGCTGGCTCGCCACGCTCCCGCTCGGCTACGCCGACGGCGTCCCACGTGGGCTGACCAACCGCTGGGAGGTGCTGCACGACGGGCGCCGCCGCCCGGTGGTGGGCACCGTCACGATGGACATGGTCCACGTCTGGTTCGACGACGTCGAGCCGGCCGTCGGTGACGAGGTGGCGCTGCTCGGCACCCAGGGCGACGAGCAGATCCGCGTCGAGGAGTGGGCCAGCATCCTCGACACCATCACCTACGAGATCACCTGCGGCATCTCCGCACGCGTCCCCCGCCGCCACGTCGGCTGACCTCCACCGCCACATCCGCGCCCACCCAGCCCGACCCGGCACAGATGTGTCGCATGCGACACATCTCGGGAGCTGGCGGGCGCGTAGGCGCGGATGTGTCGTACTCGACACATCCGGCTGGCGGTGCGGTTCGGTGGGGCGCGTGCGCGGATGTGTCGCATGCGACACATCTTGGGCGCTGGCAGGAGTCGGGGGCGCGGATGTGTCGTACTCGACACATCTGGGTGGCGGTGCGGGTGGTGGGGGCAGGTGCGCGGATGTCTCGCATGCGACACATCTCGGGGAGCTGACGGCCGCGCGGGCGTGGATGTGTCGTACTCGACACATCCGGGTGGTGGTGTGGTTCGGTCGTGGCCTGCAGGGACACGGAGGCAGCGATGGCGCTCGGGATCGACGGCATGAGGGTCGGCGTGTGGTCGCACCCGACGGTGCTGACCGGTTGCACCGTGGTGCTGCCGCCGGTGGGCACGGTCGGGGCGGTCGCGGTGCGCGGCCAGTCGCCCGGCACCCGTGAGGCGGCTGCGCTCGGGCCCCACGGCAAGCTCGCGGTGATCCACGGCGTGCTGCTCGCCGGCGGCTCCGGGTACGGGCTCGCGGCGGCTGACGGCGTGATGCTGTGGCTGGAGGAGCAGGGCGTGGGATACCCGGTCGGCGAGGCCTTGGTGCCCATCGTCGGCGGCGCGATCGTGCTGGACATGGCCGTCGCCGTCCCCGGCGGCCGCGCCGACGCCGCGGCGGGCCGCGCGGCGTGCGAGGCGGCCAGCGAGGACGACCCGCCCGACGGCGCGGTGGGCGCGGGCACCGGCTGCACCGTGGCGAAGGTCGCGGGGTTCGAGCACGCGTGGCGCGGCGGACAGGCGATCGCGACCGAGCGGCTCGGCGACCTCGTCGTGAGCGCGCTGGTCGTCAACAACGCCGTCGGCGAGATCATCGGTGGCGACGGTCGGCTGCTCGTGGGCTCCAGCGCACCGGCCGACGAGCCGCGCTGGCCGCGCGACCTCGACCGCCCGGGGCAGCAGCCCGGTGACCCAGACGCGGCGGGACCGCGCGGCGAGGACATCGGCCCGTCCGGCAACACCGTCATCGGCGTGGTCGCGACCAACGCCCGGCTGGACAAGTCGCAGGCGTTCCGCGTGGCGGACCTCGCCCACGACGGCGTGGCCCGGGCCGTCGAGCCGGCCCACACCTCGGTGGACGGCGACGCCCTGTTCTGCCTCGCCACCGGGCAGGTCGACGCGACCGTCGACCGGGTCGCGCAGCTCGCCGCCGTGGCCGTCGCGCGGGCCACCCGCGCGGGCCCGCTCGCCGCCGTGAGCGCGGATCTCCCCGCAGGCCCGTTCGGAGCCCGGATACGGGGGCGTGCGGACACAGCGCCCTGAGCGCTCGCAGGTGGGTGCTCCGGAGGCCCACCTGTAGCCTCAGCCGTCTCGACCACGTTGGAGGCCGGGTGCCGACGACGCACCTCCCGTTGCTGCAGCCCGGCGATCTGCCGCTGCAGGTCGATCAGTCGACGCTGCGCACGCCGAGGGCGTTCCGCACCGCGGTGAACTCGTGCATCCGCTGCCCGCTCTCGGACGACCGGGTCAAGGTCGTCCCGGGCTCCGGCAGCGACACCGCCGACGTCGTGATCGTCGGGACCGCACCGGGTCGCCAGGAGGACGTGCAGGGTCAGCCGTTCACCGGCGCCGCGGGCAACGTCATCGACAACGCGCTCGCCGCCGTCGGGGCGCGTCGTGCCGACGTGTTCCTCACCACGCTGGTCAAGTGCCACCCCACCGCCGACCGCGCGCCGAGCTCGCTCGAGTTCGAGGCCTGCTTCCCGTGGTACGTCGAGCAGATCGCGATGCTGCGACCGAAGGTCATCGTCACGCTCGGCGAGCTGCCGACGTCGGCGATGCTGCGCCGCCAGGTGCCGATCGGGCGCGTCGCCGGCCTCAAGCTCCAGGTGTGGGACGGCATCACGCTGCTGCCCACGCACGACCCCGCGGACGCGATCCGAGGCAACGCACGCGCTGCTGCGGCGATCCGTCGCGACGTGGCCGCCGCGCTGTCTCTGGCCGCCCGCATGCCGTCGCCCGCGGGGGCCCTCGCCGCGCCGGCCTGAGGTGGAGCTGCGGCTTGCCTCGAGCTCCGAGCACACCACGCGTGCGCTCGGCGCTGCCATCGCTGCCGACGTGCAGCCGGGCGACGTCATCGTGCTCGCCGGCGAGCTCGGTGCCGGCAAGACCTGCCTCGTGCAGGGGCTGGCTGCGGCGCTCGGGCACACGGACCGCGTCACCTCGCCCACGTTCCTGCTGGCGCGGCGCCTCGACACCACGCCGCCGGTGGTGCACGCCGACGCCTGGCGCCTCGACCGGGTCGGCGACCTGCTCGACCTCGGCGACGAGCTGCTCGACGACGACGTGGTGACGGTGCTCGAGTGGGGCGACGCGGTGGCTGAGGTGCTGCCCGCCGACCGCCTCGAGGTCGACATCGCCGTGGACGGGCACGAGGCGGACGCACCGCGGATCGTGACCATCACCGGGCTGGGCGCCATGGGTGACCGTCTCGCCGACGCGGCCGAGCGCCTGCGCGCTGCGATGGAGTCCTGATGCTGCTGCTGGCCGTGGAGACCTCGACCGCCCGCTCGTCCATCGCGCTGATCGCGGCGGACGGTGTGCTCGCGGCCGCCGAGCTGGGCCGCGACCGCCGGCACGGCGAGTTCGTCGCGCCGGCGATCGCCGAGGCGCTGCATCACGCGGGTGCCGGCATCGGTGACCTGACCGCGGTCGCCGCCGGCACCGGGCCCGGTCTGTACACCGGCCTGCGGGTCGGGCTGGTCACCGCGGCGACGATCGCGGCCACGCACGAGCTGCCGTGCGTCGGCATCCCCGGACCCGACGTGCTGGCGCACCGCGTGCGCCACGCCGGTCGGCGCGTGGGCGTGCTGCTCGACGCGCGCCGCAAGGAGGTCTACCTCGGCGTGTACGACCCGGGCTGCGACGGCGCCACGCTGCGCGCCCCGCTGTCGGTGGGCACGCCCGCAGACGCCGCCGAGCTGCTCGCGCAGGACGGCGTGCCGCTGCTGCTGGTGGGCGACGGCATCGCCCCGGTGCTGCCGCTGCTCCGCGAGGCCGGCGTGGACGTGCACGTGGGCGGTCCCGACCTGGCCCAGCCGCTGGCCGCGGACCTCGGCCTGCTCGCCCTGGGCGAGCTCGAGGCCGGCCGTGTCGGTGGCCCCGAGCTGCTGCGACCGGTGTACCTGCGTGACGCCGACGCGAAGATCGGCTGGGACGCTCGCGGTCGCCTCCGCGGCGGCGCCGCGGCAGGGTGACGTCGATGGTGACGGCGCCGCAGGTGCGGGTGCTCCGTCCCGGTGAGGCAGCGGCCGCAGCAGCGCTCGCGTCCGAGACCGGCGTGCCGTTCGGCGACGCAGCCTCCTGGTCGACGGACGCGCACACCCACGTGCTGGCGGCCGAGCGCGACGGCGCGCTGCTCGGCGTGGCGCTGGGCCGCGTGGTGGCAGACGAGGGTGAGGTGCTGGTGGTCGCCGTCGCCGAGTCCGCACGCCGCGGCGGTGTCGGTCGGGCGCTGACCTCGACGCTGCTGCGCACGCTGCGGGAGGCCGGCGCGGGGCGCGTCGTGCTGGAGGTCCGGGCCTCGAACCGCGCCGCCATCGCGATGTACGCCGCGGCCGGGATGGTCGAGGTCGGCCGCCGGCCGCGCTACTACGCCGACGGCGAGGACGCGCTGCTGCTCGCGGTCGCGCCGCCGTCCACGCCGCCGTCCACGCCGCCGTCCACCTGAGCAGGCAACCGCCCCTGCAGCTGCAGGGTTACCGTGCGCCCCCGCGGCGCTCACGACGAAGGGAACGACGTGCTTGTCCTCGGCATCGAGACCTCCTGTGACGAGACGGCCGTCGGCATCGTCGAGGACCGCACGAAGCTGCGCGCGAACGTCATCGCGAGCCAGATCGAGCTGCACGCGCCGTACGGCGGCGTCGTGCCGGAGGTGGCCGCCCGCGCCCACCTCGAGCTGCTGCAGCCCACCATCGACGAAGCGCTGCGCGACGCTGGCTGCACCCTCAAGGACGTGGACGCCGTCTCGGTGACGTCCGGGCCGGGGCTGGCCGGCGCGCTGCTGGTCGGCGTGGCCGGCGCGAAGGCGCTGGCGCTGGCGCTGGACCGGCCGCTGATCGGCGTGAACCACCTGCGCGCCCACATCGAGGTCGCGCAGCTCGAGCACGGGCTGCTCGAGCCGCCGCTGCTGTCGCTGATCGTCTCCGGGGGGCACACCAGCATCGTGCGCCTCGACGCGGACGGCAGCTTCACGCAGCTCGGCGCGACGGTGGACGACGCCGCCGGCGAGGCGTTCGACAAGATCGCCCGCTTCATGGGGCTCGGCTACCCCGGTGGCCCGCTCATCGATCGGCTGGCCCGTGAGGGCGACGCGAAGGCGTTCGACTACCCGCGGCCGATGATGCACCACG
>JBFGFG010000163.1:0-6450 GCA_041579655.1 Nitriliruptoraceae bacterium | reverse complement strand
TCAGCACGGGCACCAGCAGCACCACACGGCCGGTGGTCGTGGCGAGCGCCAGCGCTGCGGCCTCCTGCGCCAACCCGACGTCGGTCACGCCGTCGCCAGCGTTCGCGACCGCCAGCAGCGGCGCGGCCAGCAGCTCACCGAGCAGCGGCGTGCCGTCCACGGCACCCGCCCCGTCGCGCAGCGCTGCCGACAACCGGCCCCCGACGTCCGCCAGGCCACGGCCCGGCGCGCCGAGCGTGGCGACCAGCGCGCGTGCGGCGCCGGCCACCTCCCACCAGACCGCGGCCCACAGCAGCATCGCGAGGTCGGCGAGCAGCTGCCACGTCCGTCGTGCGCCGAGCTCCGCGTACCAGACCATCCCAGGCTCCCCGTCGGGTCGCGGTGATGATGGCACGTCGAGACGTCCCGCACCGACACCCGAAGCTCACGCGCCGAAGCCGGCGGCCTACGCGCCGATGTCGCGACCACCGCGCAGCACCTGCGTGACGTCGTGCGCGCCGCGGGTCGCCAGCGCGAGGTAGCCCCACAGCGCGATGCTGCCGGTGGTGATCAGCAGCACGGCCCACAGCAGTGCACGTGCGACGTCACGCTCGCGCCACGCGATCCACGACCAGCCCGCGCCGAGCGCGAGGTACAGGTCCACGATCGTGACGCGCCCCCACACGTTGTCCAGCAGCGCGCCCGCCGCGCCCTGCGGCGCGGTGACGGCCCCGACGACGACCGTGATCGTCATCACGGCGACGGCCGCGATCGCCACGGACCGCAGCACGTGCACGCCGCGGTCGGGCGTGCGTCCGGGGTCGAGCGGGCGGGGGGTGGCCATACGGCGCAGTCAACACCGCAACCGGTGCCGGACGCCACCCGGATCGGCAGGAATCGTTGCGCGGGGACGCGGCGAGGGGGTGCCGCCAGCCGGCGACACCCCCTCGTGACCACGCGGTCCGGTCAGCTACCTGCGGGCTCCACGTGGGAGCGCAGGATGAACAGGCCGCGATCGATCGACGACACCGCCACCACCTTCTTCTGGCGGAAGTACGGGTAGTTCGACCACGTGCCGCCCTCGAACGTGGCGTTGTCGTTGTCCGGGTAGACGTCGAAGAAGCCCACCTCCACCGGGCCGCCCGACGGGTCGGTCACGTCCAGGACGCGCAGGCCCGTCGTGTAGTTCGAGGCGTACGCGAAGCGGTCCTCGACGTACAGGTTGTGGTCGATCGACGTCGTGTCGTTGACGAACACGTTCACGACGGACGGGTTGCGCAGGTCGGTGACGTCCCACACGCGGGTCGTGGTGTTGACGTTGCGCAGCTGCTCGTCGCCCTCGTCCCCGTGCAGGAAGTACGCCTGGTCCTCCGTGAGCCATCCCTGGTGGGAGTAGCCCGAGCCCTCGTACGGCAGCCGCGACAGCACGACCGGAGCGGCCTTGTTGGTCACGTCCACGATGGACACGAAGTTGTTGCCGTTCGTCGAGAAGTTGATCCCGTTGGAGTTGAAGCAGATCTCGCGACCCGTGAACTCGGTGTCGGGGCCGGCGTACACGACGCACTGCGTGTCGTGCACGTAGCCCGTGTCGTCCATGCAGCCGGCGTAGGTCGGCGACTTGGGGGTGCGGACATCGATCATGTGCAGGCCTGTGCCGCACACGGACGGCGGGTCGTTGGCCTTCATCGAGCCGGTGGCCGGCAGGCCGGACTTGATGGTGGCGCCATCAGCCTGCGACACCATCACGGACGGGATGGTGATCGTGTCGTCCGCTCCGCCCATCGTGATGACGCCGGTCGTGTTGTTCGCGACGACGACCGCAGAGGCGCCGGCGTTCTGCGCGTTCTTCACCTTCACGGTGAAGGCGCACGCGCCGCGGTCGACGATCGCGATGGCGCCGGCCGGGAAGCCGACGAGCTCGCTGCAGCCCAACGTCGTGCCGTCGCTGCTGCTACCGATGGCGAACGGACCAGCGAGGCCGGCGACCGTCGGGCGGGGCCCGAAGTTCGCGTTGCTCGCGAGGTAGTTGCCGGCAGCCGAGGAGGGGGCGTCGACCGTGACCGTGTTCGGCTGCGGCTGGCTCGAGAACGTGCCCGCGCCGACCGTGTAGGCGAAGCCGGTGTCGGTGTTGATGTGGATGTTGTGTGCGTTGCCGTGACCGGTGTAGTGCGCGTCCACGCCGTAGGTGGTGTAGCTGCCGCTCCAGTCGCGCAGTCGGGTCAGGTCGAACACCTGCACGCCGTGGTTGGTGTGCTCGGAGACGATGTAGGCGTGGTCCTCGTACACCTTGATGTCGCGCCACGACGAGCCGCCGGTGGTCGACGCGGTCGGCAGGATGCCGAGCACGACGGGACGCTTCGGGTCGGTGATCCTCACGAACACCGTGCCGGTCGTCGAGCCGAGCAGCGCGTAGTCGTCCTTGGTGCGCGCGTCGGTCCAGCCCCAGATGTCGTTGACGCGCTGGACGCCCAGCTCGGTCATCGAGACGTGGCTGAGCAGGTCGATGTTCTCGCACGGGAAGAAGTCGGCCGCGAGCCCGTCCTCGCAGGGCGCGAACGTCTTGGGTGCCTTCTTGCCCTTGTCGGCCTTCTTCTCGGCGGCGGTGGCGTACGGGTCGGCCACTGCCGGGCTCACCCAGTCACGGTCGAGCTTGACCTCGACCTCGGCGAACTTGTCGGTGCACCCCGCGTCGGTCTCGGCGGTGGTGTCGCTCGACGGTGTGAACACCTTGGCGAAGGCCAGCAGCCGGCCGAAGAAGCCGAGCACGGCAGGTCGGGCAGCGGGCTGGACGACGGGCGCGGCGATTGCGCAGGAGTCGTGGGCCCGGGCCTCGCCGGGCGCGACGAGGAGCATCGAGACGGCGAGGCTCAGGGCCACGGCTGCTCGAACGGATCGGGTCAGTGACTGACGTACTGCGAGGTCGTGCACAGGATTCCCCCAAGGTTCGGAGACCCATCGCGAGCGCGATGCGTCGGTGCCCCACGTCCCCGTCCGCCTCATCCCGGCGCCGGTTGGTCGGTCACAGCGACCCTAGGAACCGGACATGTCGGGCGCAACGGACGTTCGATGAACTGCCGTCAGGTGTGGCGACGAGAGACGAACTCACCCGAGGCCGCACTCCTCGAAGCTGTGCTCCAGCGGCCCGAGCCCGGCTGCCCGCGCGCGGTCCCGGACCTCGCGCAGCACCGTGTGCTCCTCGAACCACACCAGCCGCTCGGCCTGGGCCTCGGTGAGCGGGTCCACGCCCAGCACGAAGGCCGAGAACGACTCGCCGAAGTCCTCCTCGGGTGTGGTCGCGCCGTAGGGGCCGAAGAATCCGGGGTCGCGCGCGCAGCGGTCCTCACCGTCGGCGACCAGCGGCTCGCTGGACTGGTCGACGCCCGCGAGCTGGTCGTCGGACCAGAACGCCTCGATCCAGCCCAGCATGATCGAGTCGGCGAGGTAGCAGCCCTCGCCGTTGTCGTAGGTCTCGCAGTCCTGTGGCGCGACCACGCGGTCGATCTGGTCGGTCGTGGCGGTGAACACGTGGCTGAACTCGTGGGCGATCGTGAGCAGCAGCTCGTCGCCGCCGGCCGCCACCTCGTCGGCGTTGAACGCCATCTGGAACATCTCGCCCTCGTCGTCGAGGATCGCCACGAACGCGAGCGTCACGTCCTCGCCCGGCTCGGTCGGCTCGAACAGCGCCAGCGCAGCGAGCTCCTCGCGCAAGGGGGCGGGCGCCATCGTCGCGAGCGTGTCCCACAGCTGCTGCAGCGCGGGATCGTCCTCGCCGAGGCACACCGCGCCGAGCTGCCCCTCCACCACCAGCCGGGCCGTCAGGTAGCGGATCTCACCGTCCTCGCCCAGCCCGCGACGCGTGCAGTCGACGTCGTCGCGCGTCGCCCCCGGGCCCGGCGACTGCACCGCGTCGAGGTCGATGGGCTCGTCGAGCAGGGGGTCACACCCACCGCCGAGCAGCGCGACGCCGAGCAGCACGGGAAGCATCGAACGGCGGATGGTGGCTCCTGACGGTCCGGCGACGGTAGGTGCCTGCGATGCCGGTGTGCTCGGGCATCTGTCAGGCGTCGGGTCAGGCGTCGAGCGCGGGTCCGAGCTCGTGCGGGTGCTCGATGATGTGCACGGCGCCGGCGGTCTCGAGCTCTGCGTGGGACGCGTGGGCTGCCCACGTGACGCCGATGGTCGCGATGCCGTGGGCCGTCGCGGCGTCGACGTCGTGGTGCCGGTCGCCGATCATCGCGGTGTCGCGCACGTCGAGCGAGAGCGCGGCCACGGCTCGTGCCATCGTGTCGGTCTTGGGCTCGGGACGCGCCGCGTCGGGGGCCTCGACGTGGACGAACAGCTCGGCGATGCCCAGCGCCGGCAGCACGCGCACCGTGGACTGCATCGGCTTGGACGTCACGATCGCGAGGCGGCGCCCGTCGGAGTGCAGCGTTCGCACCACCTCCACGACCCCGGCGTACGCGAGCGCGTCGGTCACCTCGACCTCGGCGATGGCGCTGCGGAAGCGCCGCACCACCTCGTCGTACGCGGCCGTGCCGGTCTGTCCACGCTCGGCCAGCAGCTCGGTGGCGACCAGCTGCATCGGCGGCCCGATCACGCGGTGCAGCTCGTCACCGGGCAGCGGCGCCAGCCCCATCCCCTCGAACGCCACACCCCACGCATGCAGCACCGGCACGCTCGAGTCGAGGATCGTCCCATCCAGATCGAACAACACCGTCCCCGGCCGCCGAGGGAGAACCGGTGTCATCGCGGGATCCAACGAGCGCAGCGAACAACCCCCGTCATCGACGGATCCGAGCCGGCCGAAACCGGTGTCATCGCCGGATCCGAGCGCCAGCGAGGACACGAGGGCGCAGCCCTCTCCGGCGAGGACATGGCGAGCGCAGCGAGCCGATTAGAGATTGCCGCGACGCTCCTGGGCGCGCTCGATGGAGAGGAACAGCGCCTTGAAGTTGCCGACGCCGAAGCTGGTCGCACCGTGGCGCTGGATGACCTCGAAGAACAGCGTCGGACGGTCCTCGACGGGCTCGGCGAAGATCTGCAGGAGGCAGCCCTCCTCGTCACGGTCCACGAGGATGCCGAGCTCCTGGAGCTGGTCCCAGGCCTCGTCGATGTCGCCGACGCGCTCCTTGGCCTCCTCGTAGTACGTGTCGGGCACGTCGAGGAACTTCACGCCGCGGGCACGCATCTCGGTGACGGTGCGCACGATGTCGTTGGTCGACAGGGCGAGGTGCTGGACGCCGGGGCCGCGGTAGTGCTCGAGGTACTCCTCGATCTGCGACTTCTTCTTGCCCTCGGCCGGCTCGTTGATCGGCAGCTTGATGCGGCCGTGACCGTCCCACACGACCTTCGACATCAGCGCGGTGTAGTCCGTGGCGATGTCGTCGTCGGTGAAGTTCAGCAGCTGGGTGAAGCCGAAGATGTCGGCGTACCACTTGCCCCAGACGTTCATCTTGCCGAGCTCGACGTTGGCCACGACGTGGTCGATGCCGGACAGCCCGACGCGCTCGGCGATCTGCGGCTCGTCGGTGGCGACGAAGCCCGGCAGGAACGGGCCGGAGTACTCGCCGCGGCTGACGAAGGAGTGCGTGGTGTCGCCGTACGCCTTGAACGTGGCGCGCACGACCTTGCCGTGCTCGTCCTCCATCACGACGGGCTCGCCGAGCGGGACCGCGCCGCGCTGGACTGCCTCGCGGAACGCTGCCTCGGCGTCCGGGACGGTGAAGGCGACGTCGCGCACGCCGTCACCGTGCAGCGCGTGGTGCTGGGCGATCTCGCTGATCGGCGTGAGCGCCGTGGTCAGCACGAAGGTGATCGCCTTCTGCTTGAGCACGTAGCTGGCGCGGTCGCGCACACCCGTCTCGGGCCCGGCGTACGCGACCAGCTCGAAGCCGAACGCGTGGCGGTAGTAGTGGGCGCTCTGCTTCGCGTTGCCGACCCAGAACTCGATGGCGTCGTAGCCCTTGATGGGGAACGTGTCCGGGGTGGTCATGCGCGTGCTCCTGCGAGGTGGTGTTCAGCTCCGGTGCTCCAGTGAACACGCCACGTCCACCAGCCGCCCCACCGCGGGCGGACCAAGCACGTCGTGCAGGGCAGCAGCACGTGGACGGCTCCTCGATGTCAGCACGACGCAACGATGTCAGGCCCAGGCGCCACCGGTGAGGCCTGGGCCTGACATCGTTGCCTGAGGCTGACGCGGCGCTCGCGATCGTGGCTCCGTCGTACGCTTGGGCGCGTCGCCCCCGTGAGCTGGATCCCTGCCGTGAGCCCTGACGTCGAGCACCACCGGCTGGTGGTGGCGCCGATGATGAAGCGGACGTTCCCGAGCTACCGCCACCTGCTGCGGCAGCTGTCGCGGCACACGCTGCTGGTCACCGAGATGATCAGCGTCCGCTCGCTCCAGCACGGCGATCGCGAGGCGCTGCTGCCGGTCGCCGAGGATGGACCCGTGAGCGTGCAGCTCGGCGGCGC
>JBFGFG010000162.1:0-6488 GCA_041579655.1 Nitriliruptoraceae bacterium | reverse complement strand
GAGGTCGAGGCCGGGAGCCTGCTCGGCCTGCGCAGCGTCGAGATCGTCGGCCCGCTCGCGCTCAGCGCCGTCCCGGTCCGCCTCCGCGCCTGATACCGGCGGCCGGTCCGCCTCCACCTACTGTCCGTGGACACCGAACTGCAGGAGCACAGCAATGGCAGAGGTCCTGGTCGAGCGACGTGACGACGGCGTGGCGGTCGTCACCCTCCACGATCCCGAGCGCCGCAACGCGATGACGCCCGAGATGGGCGACGCCCTGCGCGACACCTTCCTCGACCTCGCGACCGACGCGTCGCTGCGTGTCGCGGTGCTGACCGGGACCGCGCCGGCGTTCAGCGCCGGCGGGGACCTCGGCATGCTCGAGGACCACGCACGTCGCACGCGCGACGAGGGCTTCGACGCGACCGACGAGATGCGCGCCTTCTACGAGCGCTTCCTTGCGCTGCGCCAGCTGCCGGTGCCGACCATCGCCGCGATCAACGGGCACGCCGTCGGCGCCGGCCTGTGTGTCGGCCTTGCCTGCGAGATCCGGTTCGTGGCGCAGGAGGCGAAGGTGGGCCTGAACTTCAGCCGCCTCGCGCTGCACCCGGGCATGGGTGGCTCGTGGTTCCTGCCGCGCATCCTCGGCGACCAGAACGCTGCGAAGTGGCTGTACACCGGACGTCTGTTCAGCGGCACCGAGGCCGCGGCCGACGGCCTCGCGCTGGAGGCGCTGCCCGCCGACGAGGTGCTCCCGGCGGCGATCGCGCTGGCGGAGGAGATCGCGCAGGCCTCACCGCTGGTGGTCCGCCAGCTGCGCACCTCGCTCGCGAGCTCCCCGATCAACGACCTCGACGCGCAGCTCGACCTCGAGGCGTCGTTCCAGGCCGTGAACTACGGCACCGAGGACCTCGCCGAGGGGCTGGCGGCGGGCCGCGCCCGACGCGCGCCCACCTTCACCGGACGCTGACGACGATGGCCGACACGCCGCTGCACCCGGACGCTGAGGCCTGGCTGCGGCGCGGTCGGTTCGTCGGCGGTCCGGTCGGGCCGGTGTTCGTCATCGACGAGCCGGCCGACGGCGTGCCGGACGGCCCGCCGGTGCTGCTGCTGCACGGCTTCCCCACCTGCTCCTACGACTGGCACCGGGTGTGGCCGCAGCTGCGACGGACCCGTCGCCTGATCGCGCCGGACCTGCCCGGCTACGGCCTGTCCGCGAAGCCCGACGTCCCCTACGACCTCGAGGTGCTCGCCGACGCGGTCATCGACGTCGTGGTGGACGCAGGCGTGGACGAGGTCGATCTCGTGACCCACGACATGGGCGACACCGTCGGCGGCGCGCTGCTGGCCCGCGACCTCGAGGGGACGCTGCCGTTCCGCGTGCGGCGTCGCGTGCTCACCAACGGCTCGATCTACATCCGGATGGCCGGGCTGCGCTGGCAGCAGCGTCTGCTGCTGCTCCTGCCGGACCGGTCGCTGCCGCTGGACCTCCCGGCCGCGATGTACACCCGTGGCCTGGCCCGGATCTACGGCGGCACGCCGCCCCCCGTGGGCGAGCTCGACACGCTGTGGTCGCTGATGCAGCAGGAGCGGGGCAACCGGCTGCTCCCCCGGCTGATCCGGTACGTCGAGCAGCGGCGCGTCCACGAGCAGCGCTGGACCGGGGCGATCGAGACCCACCCCGCGCCGCTGACGATCGTGTGGGGCGACGCCGACCCGGTGGCCGTGCCCGCGATGGCCGAACGGCTGCTCGCAGCTCGGCCTGACGCGCAGCTGCGCTGGCTGCACGGCGTCGGGCACTTCCCGATGACCGAGTCGCCGGACGCGTTCGCGGCCGCTGTGCTCGCCGGCATCACGGGCTGACGACCGCTGCGGACAGCAGGTGCCCGCGCGATACTCGTCGGGAGACCTCGACGCTCGGACACGTGATGACCTGGACGACCCGCGACATCCCCGACCAGACCGGGCGCGTGTGCGTCGTCACCGGCGCGAACGGCGGCCTCGGGCTCGCCAGCGCGAAGGCGCTCGCCGGCGCCGGGGCGCACGTGGTGATGGCGGCGCGCGACCAGGCCAAGGCCGCCGCGGCGCGCGACGAGATCCTCACCGCCCACCCCCAGGCCTCGCTCGAGATCGTCGAGCTCGACCTCGCCTCGCAGGCCTCGGTGGCGCAGGCAGCCGAGACGATCGCGTCGCGCCATCCCCAGATCCACGTCCTGATGAACAACGCCGGGGTGATGGCGCTGCCGCAGGGCCTCACCGAGGACGGCTTCGAGACGCAGTGGGGCGTGAACGTGCTCGGCCACTGGTCGCTGACCTCGTTGCTGCTGCCGCGCATCGTGTCCACGCCCGGCGCACGCGTCGTGTGGCTGGCCAGCGTGGCGCAGCACCAGGCGTTCGGCGGGCTGCTGCCTGACCCACAGATGCGTGGGGCCTACGACCCGTGGCGCGTCTACAGCCAGACCAAGCTCGCCAACCGGCTGCTCGCGATGGGCCTGCAGCAGCGCTTCGAGGCTGCCGGCGTCGACGCGGCGTCGTTCGTCGCGCACCCGGGGCTCACCAACAGCGACCTGCAGCAGCACACGGCCGCGCAGCCCGGCGCGGGGCTCCAGGAGCGCTTCTGGGCCGAGCTCACACCGATCGCAGGCATGAGCGTGGCCACCGGGGCGCTGAGCCAGCTGCGGGCGGCGACCGAACCGGACGCCGACCCACACAAGCAGTACTGCCCGCTGGCCGGCGCGTTCGGGCCGCCCGTCGCCAAGCCGATGCTCAAGCCCGGCACGGGCCCGGACATCGAGCGGCTCTGGGCGATGGCAGAGCAGGACACCGGACTCACGCTGGACGTGGACGCGGCGCTGGCCGACGCCTGAGTCCAGGTCGACCAGCGCCGCGGGGCGACGTCCTGCTCAGCTGCGGGTGCTGCCCTGCTGCGAGGACGAGCCCTCGTCGCAGCTGCACCACTGGTCGTCGGGCACGCGTGCCTTGACCTCGTCCACGTGGGAGCCGCAGCCGGTCCACGTGGTCTTGTTGCACTTCTGGCATCGGATCGGGCTGCACATGGTGTTGCTCCTGTCGGTTCGGGGGTCGGTGGTGGGACGGTGCTGGTGTCGCCGGTCAGCGACCGAGCAGCCGCGACAGCATCGAGGGCTTGCGGGCCGCGGCCTTCTCGGCGTCGGTGCAGCGGCACCAGCTGTTGGCGGGGACGCGGGCCTTGACCTGCGCGACGTGCGAGCCGCAGCCGGCCCACGTCGTCTTCTGGCAGGCGCGGCAGGTGGTGGGGTGACACATGGTGTTGTCCTGGGAGGGTGTGTTGGTGGGCGGGATGGTGGGCGTCAGCTCGTGGCCTGCTCGCCGTCGACCCGCGGCGTGACGACCACGGGGCCGGGCCAGCGCGACACGACGGCGAAGCGGCTGCCACGCACGAGGGTGAGCCGGCACTCGACGTGGCGATCGCCGTGGTGCCCGACACGCTCGACGCGCAGCGCCGCCTCGTCGCGGTCCATCTGCAGCGTCTGGCGCAGGTCGGTGTCCGGCACCAGCGGCGAGATGACCTCCTCGCCTCGATCGGGCAGCACGCCGGTGCGAGCCTCGAGCTCGGCGTACAGCGACGTGCGGGTGAAGTCGACGTCCAGCAGCGGCTCGCCGAGGTCGGCCGGGAGCCACACGGTGTCCAGCGCGAGCGGCGTGCCGCCGGCGAGGCGCACGCGCTCGAGGTGGAACAACGGCTCGTCGGACTCGACCCCGAGGCGGCCGGCCGCGCGTTCGTCGGTCTGCCACCCCTGTGCGAGCACCTCGCTGGTCTGCTCCATTCCGGCGCCCTCGACCGCCTGGAACAGGCTGTACAGCGCGCCCATCGGCTGGACGAACTCGGCCTGCGTGACCACGCTCCCGCGGCCACGCTGCCGCTCGATCACGCCACGTGCCTGGAGGCGGCCCACAGCCTCGCGCACGGTCTGGCGGCTCACCTCGTAGCGCTCGACCAGCTCGCGGTCGGTCGGGAACCGCTCGGCGAACTCGCCAGCGGCGAGCCGGTCCTCGATGTCATCGAGGACCTGGCGCCAGAGCGGGCGACGGGACGCGGTGGAGTCCATGGCTGCGACCGTAGTGACCACGTCAGGAACGTCCCGTCGGTGCGCTGGAGAAGTCGTCGTCGACGAGCACGACGTCGTGGCCGGCACGGTGCAGCAGCGATGCCGCGATCGACGCGCGGTAGCCGCTGGCGCAGTGCACCCACAGCTGGGCGTCGGGCAGCTCGTCGAGCCGGTCGAGCAGCTCGTGGAGCGGGACGTGGAGCGAGCCCGGGACGGCGTCCTCGGCGCGCTCGAGGTCGCGCCGGGTGTCGAGCACGACGGGCCCCTCGTCCGCGGTGATGGCGTCCTGCAGCTCGGCGAACGACGCCACCCGGTAGGCCGGGTCGTCGGACGCCAGCGCCTCGCCGGTCGCGGCCTGACCCGCAGGTCGATCGACGCCGATGCGTGCGAGCTGCAGCTGGGCCGCAGCAACGTCCTGCTCGCGCTCGCCGATCAGCGTGACCGGGGTCTCCCACGGCAGGATCCAGCCGAGGTAGGTCACGAACGAGTCGCCGAGCTCGACGTTGATCGTGCCGAGCAGGTGACGCTCGGCGAACGCACGACGGGCCCGCAGGTCCACCACCCACTCCCCCGCGTGGATGCGGCGGGCCAGCTCCGTGCGGTCCACCACCTCCGGCGGCGCGAGGTCGATGGCGTCGGGCCCGCGGCGGTTCGCCGGCGCCATGTGCGCGTAGTACGCGGGGAAGGCGTCGAGACCGGCGAGCAGCTCTGTGACGAACACGTCCTCGTCGGTCACCCGCAGCGCCTGGTTGTCCTCGCGCTCCATGCCGATGGTCGACTCGCTGCGACCGGTGGTCTCGCCGGACGAGCAGAAGCTGCCGAACCCGTGGGTCGGCAGCACGTCCACCTCGTCGTCGAGCAGCTCGGCGAGGCGGTGCGCGGAGCGGTGCTGGTCGCGGGTCAGCGGCTCGGTCATCTCCGCGGAGATCAGGTCGGTGCGACCGACGGAGCCGAACAGCAGCCCACCACCGGTGCACACCACCTCGTCGCGGTGCTCGGTGCCCACCACGTAGGAGAGGTGGGTGGGGGTGTGACCGGGGGTGTGGACGGCGCGCACACGCAGCGTCCCGACCTCGACGACGTCGCCGTCGCGCACCGGGGTCCGGTCGAACGACACGTCCTCGTCAGCAGCGACCAGGTACGACGCGCCGGTGCGCCGAGCGAGCTCCAGCCCGCCGGTCACGTAGTCGTTGTGCACGTGCGTCTCGGCGACGGCGACGAGCTCGAGCCCGTGCTCGGTGAGCACGTCCAGCACGCGCTGGACGTCGCGCTGCGGGTCCACGACCAGCGCGTGCGCGCCGTCGTGGATGAGGTAGCTGCGGTCGCCGAGCGACGGCGTCTCGAGGGTCACGACGCTGAGGGTCGTGAGGCGGTCTGTGGTGGTGTGGCTCGTCATGCGGGCACCTCCTGGGTGCTGCGGTCGGTGGTGGGGTCGGTGGGGCCGTCATCGGTGTCGTCGCTGGGCCCGCGGCGGACCAGCACGACCACCGTCCCGACGGCGAGGACGATCACCGGGATGGCGATGGTGAGCGGCAGCTCCTGGGCGACCATCACGGCGGACATCGCGACCACGAACCAGCCGAAGCCTCTGCGGAGCCGGCTCGGGTCGAGGTTCGTCACGAACCGGGCGCCGAGCATCGCGCCGGTGGCGGCCGCGACGACGATGGTCCCAGCGGCGGGCCAGTCGAGGTTCACCGTGCCGAGGTAGCCAGCGAGCCCGGCGAAGGACTTCATCGCGATGATCACCAGCGAGGTCCCGACGGCGGTCGGCATCGACAGGCCGCCGAGCAGCACCAGGGCGGGCACGACGAGGAAGCCACCGCCGGCGCCGACGAGGCCGGTGACGAGGCCGACGCCGACGCCGTCCAGCGCGATGCGCAGCACCGGTCGCGGACCGTGCTCGCCGGTTGCCCCGTCCGCGTCCGTCGCCGGGAGACGGCGGTCACGCAGCATCGCCACGGCGGTCACGATCATCATCGCGGCGAACGCGAGCAGCAGCCAGCGCCCCTCGACCAGCGACCCGAGACGGCCGCCGGCGTACGCGCCGGCCATGCCAGCCGCGCCGAAGATGCCGGCGGTACGCCACGAGACGCGCCCGGCTCGTGCGTGTGGGATCGCCGCGATCGCCGCGGTGCTCGCGACGACGAGCAGCGAGGTGGCGATGGCCTGTTTGGCGTCCTGTCCAGCGATGTAGACGAGCAGCGGCACCATCAGGATGGAGCCGCCTCCGCCGAGCAGGCCGAGCACGACGCCGACGACGAGCGCCAGCAGCAGCGTGACGGGCTCCATGGGGTACGTCCTCGGGTGCGGGGAGTGTGCGGTGGTTTGTACGGACAATAAACGTACGGACAATTGCCCGGCATTCCCACACCGCAACCATCGTGTGCTGCGAGCGCACAGCGGACGGGCCCCCGCCCGCTG
>JBFGFG010000161.1:0-6527 GCA_041579655.1 Nitriliruptoraceae bacterium | reverse complement strand
CGGGCACGGAGGCCGAGACGGCGTCGATGAGGCCGATCTCGAGCTCGACGCGGCCACCGAGGTCGGTGACTGCGGCCGCGACGGCGGTGACGTCGGTGCCGCGGACGATCACGTCGGCGGAGTCACCACCCGTGGGGGCGACGGTCAGGGCAAGCGCGGCGGTCAGGATCCCGGTCAGGATCCCTCGGGCGGCGTGCGTCGTGGTGCGCATGGGCATCACTCTCGGTGTTGAGGAACTAACTCTTGGTTAAGTTAACGATGCGCAGTCGATTGGTCACGGTCGGTGACTAGTTTGCGCGCATAGCGCGCCCATATGACCGCGCTGCGTAGTCAATCGGGGTGATATGTCCGGTTTGACCGCTGCAACGCGCCGCCCCGGGCATCGTCGGAGCGTTCTGGCGGCACGGTCCGTGACCGCTGGTGGTGAGCTCAGCGCCCCGAGAGCGCTGCCTCCATCACGGCGCGCGCGATCGGCGCGGCCAACCGGCCGCCGCCCTCGCCGCCCGCGTCCGGCAGCACGACGGCCACCGCGACGCTCTGGTCCGCGAAGCCGATGAACCACGCGGTCGCGCTCTCGTCCGCAGGGTTCTCGGCCGTACCGGTCTTGCCCCCGACGCGCACGCCCGGGATCGCCGCGCGGCTGCCGGTGCCCCGGTCGACGACGCCGACCATCATCTCCTGCAGCAGCGTGGCCGTGCGGGTGGAGAGCGCCTCGGAGCCGAAACGGCCCTGCGACCACGGTCCTGCCCGCGGTCCGGCCACGAGCCGGCCGGTGGCGTCGCGCACGTCGCGCACCACGTGCGGCGTCTGCAGCACGCCGTCGTTCGCGATCGCAGCGGCGACGACCGCCATCTGCATCACCGTCGAACGCACGTCGAACTGGCCGATGCTCGACTGGGCGAGCTGCGCGTCGTCCACCTCCTTGGGAAAGACGCTGTCAGCCACCGGCAGGTCGTACGGGATGGTGCGGTCGAACCCGAACGCCTGGGCCTGGGCGCGGATCTGTTCCTGACCGAGCTCGACGCCGAGCCGCGCGAACGTGGTGTTGCACGAGACCTCGAGCGCGCGTGCGAGGTTGATGGACCCACCCGAGGCGCAGACACCCCGGTTGTAGTTGCGGATCGGCTGGCCCACCGGCGGCTGGTAGGTCTCGTCGTCGGGGAACGCGGTGTCCGGCGTCAGCCCCGCCTCGAGCGCGGCCGCCGTGACGATGAGCTTGAACGTCGAGCCCGGCGGGTACAGCTCGCGGGTCGCCCGGTCCAGCAGCGGCCGGCCCGGGTCGGTGCGCAGCGCGTCCCACGCGGCGAGCGCCGCACCGCGGTCGTGGTCGGCGAGCGGGGTGGGGTCGAAGGTGGGGTAGGAGGCGTGGGCCAGCACCTCACCGGTGCGCGGGTCGAGCGCCACCACGGCACCGATGCGTTCCCCGAGCGCGCGCTCGGCCGCGGCCTGGACCTCGGGGTCCAGCGTCAGGCGCACCGTGGCGCCGGTGCTGGTGCCCTGACCGAGCAGCGCCGCGAGCTCGCCGGCCAGCACGCTGTCGTCGGTCGCGGACAGGTCGTCGGTGCGCGCGGCCTCGATGCCGGAGCGGCCCACGTCGATCGAGTCCCAGCCGATCACGTGCGCCGCGCGGGTGCCGCCGGGGTAGATGCGCTGGAACGCGAGCGGGTCCTCGTCGTCACCGGTGCGCACCGATCGCGCAACGGCGTCCTGGCCCACCACGATCGGGCCGCGCTGGACCGAGTACTCCTCCACCAGACGCCGGGTGTTGGTCGGCTGGTCCGCGAGCTCGTCGGCCTGCAGCAGCGTGATGCTCTGCAGGTTGAGGATGAGCAGCCCGATGAGGCCGAACAGCACCCAGGTGACCTGGCGTACGGCGCGGGTCATGCGGGCACCTCCGCAGCGGCGTCATCCGAGATTCGCAGCAGCAGCGCGAGCAGGATGTGGTTCGCGATCAGGGCGGAGCCGCCGTACGAGATCAGCGGCAGGGTGATGCCGGTGAGCGGGATGATGCGGGTCAGCCCGCCGACGATGACGAACACCTGCAGCGCCAGGATGGTGGTGAAGCCGACCGCCAGCAACGTGCCGACCTCGTCCCTGGCGCGGACGGCGATCGCCATGCCGCGGGCGATCAGCAGCCCGTACGCCAGCAGGATCGCGGTGGCGCCGAGCAGCCCGAGCTCCTCACCGGCGACGGCGAAGATCGCGTCGGTGTGGGCGAACGGGATGCCGTCCGGCTGTCCGCGCCCGAGCCCGGTGCCGAACACGCCGCCGTTGCTGATCGCGAACAGCACCTGCACCACCTGGTAGCCGCTGTCGAGCGCGTCGGAGAACGGGTCGAGCCAGATCGCCACGCGCGTGCGCAGGTGTCCGAACATCCGGAACGCGAGCGCCGCACCGATCGCGAACGCCACCAGCCCCACCAGCGGGTACGCGATGCGAGCGGTCGCGACGTACAGCATCACCACCACGATGCCGAACAGCAGCAGCGAGCTGCCGAGGTCCTTCTGGCTCACCAGCACCACCAGCGACAGACCGACGGCGCTCAGCAGGGGGGCGAGGTGGCGGGGTGCGGGGACCATCAGCGGCCCGATGCGGTGCTGCGCGACGGTCAGCAGCGAGCGGGTCTTCTCGAGGTAGCCGGCGAGGAACACCACCAGCGTGAGCTTCGCGAGCTCGCCCGGCTGGATCCGGATGGGGCCGAGGTCGATCCACAGCCGCGCGCCGTTGACCTCCTGGCCGATCACGGGCAGCAGCGGAAGCAGCAGCAGCACCAGCGTCAGCAGCCCGAAGGTGTACGACAGCCCGGTGAGCCCACGGTGGTCGCGCACTATCGCCAGCGTCACCACCAGCGCCGACCAGCCCAGCACCGTCCACACCAGCTGGCTGCCGGCGTACGAGGTGCCCTCGGCGAGGTCCACGCGCCGGATGAGCACCAGCCCGAGCCCGTTGAGGAACATCGCCAGCGGCACGATGACGGCGTCCGCCCGCGGCGTCAGCACGCGCAGCGCGCCGTGCACGCCGGCCGCGAGCGCGCACAGCACCAGCAGCGGTGCCAGCGCGACCGGCCACGGGTCGACGGGGTTGGCGCCGAGCAGCAGGATGCCCGCGAGCAGCACCACGCCGAGCGCACCCGCGAGCAGCGACTGCTCGCGGCGCCGGGCGGAACGTCCTGCCGCCGGCGAGGTCACGGTCGAGGTGGCGGCGCTCACGGCGTGGGGGCCTCGCGCGGTGCGGTGTCCACGGGCTGCGCGGGTTGTGCGGGCTGTGCGGGCGCGGGCTCCGGGGCCGAGGCGGGGGTGGTCGCGGCCGGCTCCGGCGTCACCTGGTCCTCGCTGGCCTCGGCCGCGGCACGCAGCAGCGACACGATGTCGCGCGCGTCACCGCGGTCCACGGCGGCGATGCCCTGCTCGAGGTCTGGACGTCGGAACGACGGGATCTGGTCGATGGTCAGCGAGGTCTCCTCGACCACCCAGGACGGCGACAGCGGACCCAGCGAGGCGGGGATGCCCTTGTAGATGACGATGACGTCGCCCTCGAGCCCCACGAAGTACGAGCGTGACAGCAGCCACCAGCCGCCGCCGAGCGTCAGCCCGAGCACGATCGCGGTGCCCGCGACGATGCTCGCGATGCGGCGCCGCCGCGCGACGGGGTCGACCACCACGGAGTCGTCGGGGCCCACGCCGGGCAGCACCCGGGCGGGGCCGGCGTTGTGGTCCGGCCGGATCAGCAGCGGCGCGTCGGGGCGCCGGCTGCTGTCGATGTGCACCGGTCCGGCGTTGGTCTCGGTGTCATCCGGGGTCGCTGCCTCGGTCGCCTCGGCACCGACCTCGCGGTCGGTCATCACCGACAGCAGCACCGCAGTGATGTTGTCCGGCCCACCGGCGGCGTTGGCGGCGCGCACCAGTGCGCGGACCACCAGCTCGGGCGACTCGCCGGACAGCAGCAGCCGCGCGATCGTCTCGTCGGCGACCACGCCGGACAGACCGTCGGAGCACAGCAGCACCACGTCGTCGTCGTGCAGCGTGATGGTCTCGAGGTCGACCTCGACGTCCGCCCGGGCGCCGATGGCTCGCGTCACCACCGAACGGTGCGGGTGTGTCGCGACCTCGTCCTCGGTGATCGAGCCGTCGTCGAGCAGCTGCTGGACGAAGGTGTGGTCACGGGTGATCTGCCGGACGCGGCCGTCGCGCAGCAGGTACGCGCGGCTGTCACCGACGTGCGCGACGTGCAGCCGCTGGCCCTCGAACAGCGCGGCGGTGAGCGTGGTGCCCATGCCGCTGAGCGTGTCGTCGCCCTCGGCCGCGGCGACGACCGCGCGGTTGGCCGCCACGACGGCCTCGAGCAGCGCGGCGCGCGCCTCCTCGACGTCGCCGAACACGCGTCCGTCGAGCAGCGCGATCGGCTCCAGCGCCAGCGCGGAGGCGACCTCACCGGCGGCGTGCCCGCCCATGCCGTCGGCGACGGCGAACACCGAGTCGCCCACGTGCAGCGCGTCCTCGTTGCCCTCGCGCCGCTGTCCGACGTCGGTGATGCCGGCGGCGTGCAGGCGCGTCATCGGCGCACCTCGACGCGGGTCTTGCCCAGCTGCAGCTGGTCGCCGGCGGCGAGCGCCGTGGGCGCCACCACCTTGCGCCCGTTGAGGTAGGTGCCGTTGGTCGAGCCGAGGTCGCGCACCCGCCACTCGCCGGTGCCTGAAGCCGAGAGCTCGGCGTGCTCGTCCGACACGTAGTCGTCCTCGAGATGGTGCGAGACGTGCTCGGCGCGACCGAACACGATGGGCTCCTCACCGAGCTCGACGGCGATCGGGGCCCCGTCGTGGGGGTGGACAACCAGCGAGGTCGGCGGCCGGCGGGTCGGTGCCCGCTTGTCCTGGCTGGCCACCTGCGGACGCGGGGCCGCGCGGGGTGCGTCGGTGCCGCTCGGGTCGCGCAGGTCCGCCGCGACCACCCGGACCACGCGCCAGATGAACAGGTACATCAGCGCCAGCAGGGCCAGCTTGCCGACACCGAGCAGCTCGACGGGCATCTCAGGCCTCGACGAACTCGAGCTGGGCGTCGCCGAGCTCGACCGTGTCGCCGTGGCGCAGCGGGTGCTCAGCGGCCTTGACGCCGTTGACCTTGGTGCCGTTCATGGCGCCGAGGTCCATCACCCTCCAGCGGTCCTGACGCCGGACGAACGCGGCGTGCTCGCGCGAGACCGTGGTGTCGGTGAGGAGGATCGCGCAGCCCGGCGCACGGCCGGCCACGACGCGTCCCGCGAGCGGGATGTCGATGAGCTCGCCGCCGGCGAGGATGCGCACGGTCGGGACGGTGTGGCCGGTGGCGGACAGCATCTGCGTGCGCGCCGGGTCCATGGCCGGGACGTCGCCGCTGGGCGCGGCCGGTGTGGCGGGGGCAGCGGCTGCGGCGGGTGTGGCGGGGGTCGGGCTGGCGACGGGCTCGACGCGGCCGGTCAGCTCGTAGCGACCGACGGCGATCTCGCCGACCTCGACGACCACGGCGGCGGGTCCACGCAGGATCCAGCCGCGCTCGGTGGCGGTGCCGACGACCACGCTCGCGAGCTCGGTGCGCAGGTCGATGCCGAGGCGGCTGAGCCGGTCGGCGTCCTTGGCGTTGATCTGGAACTTGTAGACGTTGGGGACGACCACGCCGTCGTGGCTGACGTGCTGGGTGTCACGGGCGTAGCGCTGCAGACCCTTGGCGAGCTCGACGGGCTGCAGGCCGGATCGGAACACACGTGCGAAGGCGCCCTCGACGGCGCCCTCGAGACGGCGTTCGAAATCCTGCAGCACGCCCATCCCTGCGGTCCCTCTGTGGTGTGAACACCGGTCGTGTGGCGCGGTCAGGCACGCACGCTCGGTCAACGGTCACGAGCCTGCGTGACGATACCGGCGTGCTCGTGAGCTGCGGTGGAGCCGCGTGTGCAGGTTCGGTCAGGGAGGTGCTGTCGTGGGAGGGCCGAGAACGGCCCAACAACGCCCGCGTTGGCGCATCCTTGCGCGACCTGTACGCTTCGCGGTCGCGCAACACCATCCAAGGGCGGGTGGCGGAATTGGCAGACGCGCACGGTTCAGGTCCGTGTGTCCTTATGGACATGGGGGTTCAAGTCCCCCCTCGCCCACCAGCACGAAGGCCCCGCAGCGATGCGGGGCCTTCGTCGTTTCGAGGCGCAGTAGGACAGCAGACTGGACGGTCGCTGACTAGGTTGCATTCAGCTCGGATGGAATACTCCGAAAATGGTGGTTCCGGGCGCTTCGATCTGTCCCCCCATGTCAGGGCGTTACGCCCCGCGTGCAGTCGACCATTCCAAGTCGAAGGTCAACGCCGCGGACAGATGGAGCCAACCAATGAAGCGACGACTCGTCGGACCGATGATCATGTTCCTCATGATCGCGCTGGCGGCGCCTGCCAGCGCCTATAACTCGTACGGGGGCTCCTTCTCGGATGACGACGGCGATGTTCACGAGGCGAACATCGAAGCGCTCAAGTCAGCGCGGATCACCGATGGGTGCGGTAGGTCCACGTATT
>JBFGFG010000160.1:0-6533 GCA_041579655.1 Nitriliruptoraceae bacterium | reverse complement strand
CCGACGACACCGCGTCCGACGACACCGCGTCCGACGAGGACACGTCTCCCGAGACGGCCGACGACGCGCCCTCCGACGACGCGCCGTCCGGCGACGACGTCCGGCTGACGTTCGCCGAGCTCGGTCTGCCGCCGAAGCTCGTCGGCGAGCTCGACCGCCTCGGCTACGAGGAGCCCACGCCGATCCAGGCCGAGGCGATCGGTCCGATGCTCAAGGGTCGCGACATCCTCGGACAGGCCGCGACCGGCACCGGCAAGACGGCCGCGTTCGCCCTGCCGATGCTGGCCCGGCTGCTGGCTGAGGACCGCGACGGCGCCAAGCAGCCGTTCGCGCTGGTGATCGTCCCCACCCGTGAGCTCGCGATGCAGGTGTCGGAGGCGATCCACACCTACGGCCGCGCCATGGGCGCTCGCGTGCTGCCGGTGTACGGCGGCCAGCCCATCAGCCGTCAGCTGCAGGCGCTGCAGCGCGGCGTGGACGTGGTGGTGGCCACCCCCGGTCGCGCCGTGGACCACCTCTCGCGCAAGACGTTGGACCTGTCGCGTCTCGGTCTGGTCGTGCTCGACGAGGCCGACGAGATGCTCGACATGGGCTTCGCCGAGGACCTCGACGCGATCCTCGAGGCGACGCCCGAGCACCGTCAGACGGCGCTGTTCAGCGCCACGATGCCCAAGCGTGTTGCCGGCATCGCCCGTCGTCACCTGCACGACCCGCTGCGCATCACCATCGAGCGTGACGACCCGACCGAGGGCGACTCGCCCCAGATCCGCGAGCAGGTCGTGGTGGTGTCGCGCCACCACAAGGCCGACGCGATCACCCGTCTGCTCGACGTCGAGCAGCCCGGCGCGACGATCATCTTCTGCCGCACCCGGACCGACGTCGACGAGCTGACCGCCACCATGAACGGTCGCGGCTACCGCGCCGAGGCCCTGCACGGTGGCATGGACCAGCGCCAGCGCGACCGCGTCATGAGCCGCCTTCGTGACGGCACCGCCGAGCTGCTGGTGGCGACCGACGTCGCTGCCCGCGGTCTGGACGTCGACCTGCTCACCCACGTGGTGAACCACTCGCTGCCCGTCGCGGCCGAGTCCTACGTGCACCGCATCGGTCGCGTCGGTCGCGCCGGCCGTGAGGGCGTGGCGATCACGCTGGTCGAGCCCCGCGAGGCCCGCGCCCTGCAGGCCATCGAGCGCCACGTCGGCCGCAGCCTGGCCGTGGGCAGCGTCCCGACCGTCGAGGACCTGCGTCGTCGCCGGCTCGACCAGCTCACCGACCGCGTGCGCGAGGCGATGCTGCGCGACACCGAGGTCGTCCGTCCCGTGCTGGACGCGCTCGCGGACGACGAGGACGCGATCACCGTCGCCCTCGCCGCGCTGGCCGTGCTGCACGAGGAGGCCAGCGGCGCGAACGACGAGCGCGAGGTCCCCCAGGCCAGCCTGCACACGGGCGGCAAGAAGAAGGGCAAGTGGGAGGCCGACGACAGCGGCAAGGGCGGCAAGGGCAAGCCCAGCGGCGCCAAGGGCCGTGAGGCGTACGCACACGCTGGCGGCGACACCGGCCACGTGTGGCTGAGCGTCGGTCGCAACGTCGGCGTGCGTCCGAAGGACATCGTCGGCGCCGTCGCGGGCGAGACCTCGCTGTCCGGCAAGGACATCGGCAACATCGCGATCCAGAGCAACTTCAGCCTCGTCGAGGTCCCCTCGGAGAAGATCGACGAGGTCGTGGCGAAGATGCGCAAGGCGACCGTCCGCGGCAAGAAGGTCCACGCCAAGCGCGACGCGGACAGCTGACCAACCGCGCACCCACCGGACAGTCGTGTGCGGTGGGTCACGCGCGATGGGCGCTGGGCGAGGACGGGCTCAAGTCCGGCTGCCCCGTGGCAGGCATGCGGTGAGTGGACGGAGAACACCGTCAGCAGCACTCCCACGACCTGAGGACCCGCAATGCGTATCTCCCGCATCATCGCAGCCGTCGCTGCACTACCGATGGTGCTGGGCACCGTTGCCGCCGACAACGCCGTGTACGAGGCGTGCACGAACGCGGGCGGCGCGACCGTGGTCGCTGCCGGCTCGACCGTCACCAACGAGGTCGAGACGCCGATCGGCGCGCCGTTCATCGGCGGCATCGAGAACGGCGACGCCGGGACCTACATCCTCGACCTCGCGGGCCTCGACGTCGGCACGGCCGGCAGCATGACGCTCACGCTGAGCTGGGACACGCTGCTGCTCGCCGACTACGACCTCAACGTCAACGGCACCGCGTACGAGTCCTCGGAGGACACCGAGCTCGTCTCGCTGACCAGCCTCGGCCACTGCTCCGTGGTCTCCGCGGAGTCCTACGCCTTCATCGGCAGCCCGACCGACACGCTCACCATGACGGTCCGCGGCGGCTGAGTCACCACCGCATCCCATCACGACCCGGCCCCGCACCGGGTCGTGACGCGTTTCGGGTTGACTGCGCGCCCGTCCGACAGAGGTGGAGCACAGGTGCGCTGGTCGTCGTTCATCGCCGTGGGCGACTCGTTCACCGAGGGGCTCGCGGACGGGCCGGACGCGCACGGCAGCTACCGGGGCTGGGCCGACCGGGTCGCGTGGTCGCTGGCTGAGGAGCAGCCCGAGCTGCGCTACGCGAACCTCGCCGTGCGCGGCAAGCTGCTGCAGGAGGTCGTGGATGTCCAGCTGATCGCGGCGCTCGCGAAGGGGCCCGAGCTGCTGAGCTTCCACGCCGGGGGCAACGACGTGCTGCGACCTGGCGCCGACCTCGCCGACGTCGCGCGACGATACGACCGGGCCGTCGAGCGGGCCGTTGCCGACGCCGGACGTGTGCTGCTGTTCACCGTGCTGGAGCGCAGCGGCGCGACCGGCCGTGCGGCGGACCGGCTGGCCGCACGCATCGCCGGTTTCAACGAGACCGTTCGCGCGACAGCTGCCACGCACGGAGCGACGCTGGTCGACATCGCCGCCATCACCGCGCTGCACGACCGTCGCTTCTGGCACGCCGACCGGCTGCACCTGTCCTCGGACGGCCACGCGCGCGTCGCCGCCGCGGTGCTCGCGGCGCTGGAGCGCCCGACGCCGGCACCCGACCGCGAGCAGGCCGAGCAGGCCGACTGGTGGCGCGCGCCGCTCGACGACCAGCCAGCGGTGCCACGGCTGGCCTCGCTGCGTGAGGACGTGAGCTGGGCCCGTCTGCACCTGCTGCCGTGGGTCGGTCGGCGGCTGCGTGGCGTGTCCAGCGGCGACGGCCTGCCGCCGAAGCGCCCGCGGCTCGCGCGCCCCTGAACCTCCGCCCTGATCCTCAGCCGGCGACCACGGGAGCCTGCGTCAACGCCCGGATCCGCTCGTCGACGAACACGAGCTTGTCGATCACGGGCTCGCTGAGCACGAACGGGTACAGCATCCCCTCACCCATGGAGCGGTTCACGGCGTTCAGCGCGTAGCTGAGCGGCAACCACACGTCGAGCGCGGCGCGGATGCCGTCGTCGCGTCGCTCGGGGTCGGGCTCCGCGTCCGACGCCACCCCGGAGGCCGCCGCCACATCGGGATCGATGCTGAGCCCGAAGGCATCCGCAGAGCCGAGCGTGTCGGTCACGTGCAGCACGTGGGCGAAGCACTCCGCCCAGTCCTCGGCCGGGTGCATCGTCGCGTACGACGAGACGTAGCTGTCGCGCCACCCTGCGGGCGGTCCCTCGCTGTAGTGGCGGTCGAGCGCGGCGCTGTAGTCATCGCGCTCGTCACCGAACAGCGCACGGGCCTGCGGCAGCAGCGGCTCCGGTACGAGGGTGTCGAACAGCGCGTGCCCGAACTCGTGCCTCAGGTGACCCAGGAACGTGCGGTAGTCCTCGCCGAGCCGGCCTCGGACGCGCTCACGCCGGGCGTCGTCGGTCTCCTCCACGTCGATGGTGACCACGCCGTCCGCGTGCCCGATCACCACGTCGTCGTCGTAGCGGCTCGACGGCAGGCGCAGCCGGATGTGCGCTGCCGTCACGCCACGCTCGAGCAGCTGCGCCCGCAGCCAGCGGTGGTCGCGCTCGGCGCTGACGTACGCGGCCGCGGTGCGCGGATCATCAAGCGGTGGCACCAGCTCGGTGGTGCGGCAGGCGAGGCAGCGCCCGCTCGCATGCTCGTCCTCGACCAACCAGGTGCACGCCGAGTCGGGCGCTGTCGCGCAGCGCACGTCGTCGGTGCCGAGCGTCACGACCTCGAGCGTCGAGGGGCGGAACCCCAGCGCAGCGCCGCAGCGCAGGCAGGTGTCGTCGTGGAGGAACACGAGCTGCCCGCAGGCATCACAGTGGAAGGCACGCATGGAAGGCTCCGGTGTCGAGCTCGACCATGCCCCGACGGAGGTCCTCCGTAGACCCAGCGCTAGAACAGGCTGAAGCCGGCGCGGGTCGCCAGCCGGGTCAGCGTCGCGGTGCCAGCCGCCGAGTTGCCCTGCTCGTCGAGCGGCGGCGACCACACGCACACGGCGAGCGTGTCCGGGACGATGCCGACGATCGCGCCACCGACACCGGACTTGCACGGGATGCCGACCTCGAACGCGAACTCGCCCGCGGCGTCGTAGGTGCCGCAGGTCAGCAGCAGCGCCGCGACGCGACGCGACTTCTCGGGCGTGAGCACCACGCGGCCGGTCGCCGGGTCCACGCCGTCGTTGGCGAGGAAGCGCATCGAGCGGGCGAGCTGTGCCGGCGTCATGCGCAGCGAGCACTGGCGGAAGTAGTCGTCGAGCACCTCCTCCACTGGGTGGATCAGGTTGCCGAACGACTGCATGAGGTTGGCGATCGCGCGGTTGCGGCTGCCGGTCTGGCGCTCGGAGGCCCAGACGTCGCCGTCGACGTCGACCGGGCTGCCGGCGAGGTCGCTGACGAGCTCGAGCAGCTCCTGCCGCGGGTCGTCGCAGACGCTGCGCAGGTGGTCGGCGACCACGATCGCGCCGGCGTTGATCAGCGGATTGCGCGGGATGCCCCGCTCGGACTCCAGCTGCACGAGCGAGTTGAACGACGTGCCGGACGGCTCGCGGCCGACCCGCGCCCACAGCTCCTCGATGTCGTCGATCCTCTGCATCGCGAGCGTGAGCGTGAACACCTTCGAGATCGACTGGACGCTGAACGGCACGTCCGCGTCGCCGACGCTCGGCTCCTCACCGTCGAGGCGCGACACCGCGATCGCGTAGCGGGCCGGATCCACCGTGGCCAGCGCCGGGATGTAGTCGGCGACCTCGCCCTCGAGCGCGACCGGCCGGCACTCCTCGGCGACCTCCTCGAGCAGGCGCTGCAGGGCCTCGCCCGTCGGGGACGGGATCCGCCCACCGAAGCGCGGGACCGTCCGCTCGTCGGTCGCATCGTGCGCGGCTGCGGCCGGGATGTCCTGGTGCGTGGTCGTCATGTGTCACCTCCTGCGTCACCGGGACCGTAGGAGCACTCCGCCGCGAAGCCGAACCACGCACCCTCTGAAGGCCCTCAGGAGGCAGTTGGCGAGGCCTCTGACCGGCCGTCGGCGCGCCACCTGTAGGGCCGATGTCGAGGGTGTGCGCTACCGGGCGGTGGGCGGCTGAGCGCCGTACGCTTGTCCTTCGGCCGTCCTGCGGCCCCTCTCCCTGCGCCCCGGCTCGAGCAGCACTTCGCGGCGCCACTCCCCTCCCCTCGATGGCTCCTCCTTGTCTTCCCTCATGCCCTCCGGCGCCGTGCGCGCCATCCGTGCCGAGGCGCACCACGCGCTGACCACGGACCCCAAGACCAACCTGCTGTCCGGCCTCGTCGTCGCGCTCGCACTGATCCCCGAGGCGATCTCGTTCTCGATCATCGCCGGCGTGGACCCGAAGGTCGGTCTGTACGCGTCGTTCTCCATCGCGATCGTCATCGCGATGGTCGGTGGCCGTCGCGGCATGATCTCGGCCGCGACCGGCGCCATGGCGCTCGTCGTGATCCCGCTGGTCGCCGACTACGGCGTGGCGTACCTGTTCGCTGCCACCGTGCTGGCCGGCATCTTCCAGATCGGGTTCGGCGTGCTCGGCGTCGGCTCGCTGATGCGATTCATCCCACGCACCGTGATGATGGGCTTCGTCAACGCGCTCGCGATCCTGATCTTCCTCGCCCAGGTGCCCCACATCCTGCTCTCGGGCGAGGCTGACCAGTCACAGCTGCCGCTGAACATGGTGTTCATCGCCGCTGGCCTGGTCATCATCTACGGCCTGCCGCGCATCACGAAGGCAGTCCCGTCACCGCTGGTCGCCATCGTCGTGCTGACCGGCATCGCGATGGGCATGGGGCTGTCGCTGCCGACCGTGGGCGACATGGGCGCCCTGCCGTCCGCGCTGCCGGGCCTGTCCCTGCCGGACGTCCCGTTCAGCATGGAGACGCTGCGCATCATCGCGCCGTTCTCGCTCACGCTGGCGATGGTCGGCCTGCTCGAGTCCCTGCTCACCGCCCAGCTGCTGGACGACCTCACCGACACCGACTCCGAGAAGAACGTCGAGTCGCGTGGCCAGGGCATCGCCAACATCGCCACCGGGTTCCTCGGCGGCATGGCCGGCTG
>JBFGFG010000159.1:0-6546 GCA_041579655.1 Nitriliruptoraceae bacterium | reverse complement strand
GCGTCGCGCAGCTGACGGTCCTGGTCGCTGACCGCCTCGTCCCAGCGCTGGATCAGCGTGTGGCGGGCTGCGTCCGGCAGCTCGCGCACCAGCTTCGCGGCCCGTTCGTCGAGGCGTGCCTCATCGATGAGGCGCGCCGCGGGGTCCTCGGCCGCATCACTCATCGCGCAGGATCCGGTCCGCGGTGCGGTGCGCGAGCGCCATCACCGTCAGCATCGGGTTCGAGCCGACCGCCGTGGGGAACGCCGAGGCGTCACCGATCCAGACCCCGGGGGTGTCGTGCAGCTGTCCGGAGGGGTCGGCGACGGAGGTCCGGGGGTCGCTGCCCATCCGGGCCGATCCCATCTGGTGCGCCGAGAACGGCGGTCGGCCGCCCTTGCCGAGCGGGACGGCCGCGCACGCGTCGGCGAACGGCTCGATGGCGTCCCCGCGCCGCCAGATGCGCCGTCCGGGTGCGAAGTCGAGGATGGTCCTCGCGCCCGCGGCCGCGTGGAGGCGGATCAGGTCGCGCACGGCCTGCTGGAGCACCTGCTGGTCGAGCGGGTCGTCGAGCGGGTGCTCCACGACCCCGACCCCGTTGGCGTCCAGCGTGACCCGCCCCGCGCCGCGCTCACGCGTGACCGCGATGAACGGCGCCATCGACCCGAACCGGCTCATCACCACCCGTGCGTCGCGCGCGTCGGTCCAGCGCAGCGCTGCGGCGGTGAGCCCCGGGTGCCAGTGCGGGCCCTCGATGAGGTAGCCGTGGCCCTCGAAGCTCGCGGAGCGCTCGTCGACCACGAGGCCCTGCGGCGGTCCGCTCCAGCCGTCCTGCGGCTCGTCGTACACGCCGTGGATCACGGGCACCGGGTGCAGCCGCAGGTGACGGCCCACGGCCGGACCGCCGATGCCGGAGCGCAGCAGCACGGCCGGCGTCTCCAGCGCGCCGGCGGCCACCACGACCGTCGCGGCGCGGACGGTCACCCGCACGCGTCGGCCGTCGTGGGTCCACCAGCCCTCCACGCCCGCGGCGCGACCGTCCTCGACCAGCACCCGCTCGACCTCGGTGTCGGTGAGGATCCGGGCGTCGGCAGCGGCCGCGTCCTGGAGCCAGGTGCGCAGGCTGCCCTGCTTCGCGCCGGTGATGTCCCCGAACCCGGTCGCACCCGTCGCGTGGTCGTCCTCCAGCGCCGGGTCGACGTTGCGCTCGGTCAGGTGTGCCGACCAGCCGAGCGCCTTGGCGCCCTCCAGCAGCCGCTGGTTGGGGCCGTTGGTCGTCGTCGCGGCGTCCGTGACGCCGATCCGCTCCGCGACGGCGCGCAGGTGGCCGTCGAACTCGTCGCCCGCGACACCGTCGAGGCCGTGCTCGTCCTGCCAGTCCGCGCGCACGTGCGCCGGCGGCGGCACGCAGTTGCTCCAGTTGACGGTGGTGCCGCCGCCGAGCGTCGCACCGGCGAGCAGCACCACGTTGCCGTCGTCGGTGGTGACGAGTCCGCCGCGCCAGTACATCCGCTGGAGCGCGCCGATCTCGTCGCTGGGGAAGTCGGTCTCCTCGTTCGCACCGCCGGCCTCGACGATCACCACGCTGCGCCCGGCGGCCGCGAGCGTGGCCGCGATGACGCCGCCCCCGGCGCCGCTGCCGACCACGACCGCGTCGGCCTCGAGCTCCAGCGAGCGTGCGTCGGTGTCGGGGGTCAGGACCGGGAGTCGCGGCCCCTCGCGACGCGCCACGGTGGGCGGTCCCGGGTAGCCGAGCGTGCTCCACGTGGGGTTGCCGCCGGTCGCGTCCACGCCGCCGTAGTGCACCGCCATCGTCAGCTGCCGCAGGTCGTCGATGCCCTGCGCCGCGTCGGCGTCCACACGCGAGAGGGTGGCGAGCAGGGCCTGCGCGGCGGCGTGCGGGATGCGGCCGACGCCCGCGCGTCGCAGCACCGTCAGCAGCGTCCCGAGGTCCGTCAGCTCCTGCTCGTCGAGCATGGTGGGCAGCATCGCCGCAACACGGTCGGCCGTGCCGGTGCCGGTGGCCGTCAGCGCGAAGAACTCCGGGGGCGCACCGGATGGCGGGCGGACCGCCGGGACGAACACGTCGCACAGCGCGGCGAGGGTGTTGGTGTCGAGCTGCGGCGTTCCCATGTGGCGACTCCCGTTCGTCGCCACGACCGTAGACCGAGCGGGCCCGTCAGGTCTGTGGACGGTGATGGCCGTCGGCCACGCTCAGCTCACCTCGACGATCGGCAGCCGCAGCGCGCCGGGTGCGGACTCGGGCACCACCGGCGCGCGGGGGCTCACGGGGGCGACCCGCTCGTACGCGGCGCCGAGCGACGGGCGGGGGTCGGTGTCGCCCTTGTTCGGCCACATCGCGAGCGCCCGCTCGGACATCGCCGTGATCGTCAGCGACGGGTTGACGCCGAGGTTGGCCGTCATCGCGGCCCCGTCGACCACGTGCAGCCCGTCGTGGCCGTACACGCGGTGGTACGGGTCGATCACGCCGGTCTCGGGGGAGTCACCGATGGGACAGCCGCCGATGAAGTGCGCGGTCGAGGGGATGTTGAACACGCTGTCGGTGAGCGTCGAGCCCGGCCAGCCGCCCATCCGGTCCGCGACCTTGCGCGTCACCTCGTTGCCCACCGGGATCCAGGACGGGTTGGGGTCGCCGTGCCCCTCCCGCGAGGACAGCACGGTCCCGAACGGGGTGCGCTTGAGGAAGGTCGAGATCGAGTTGTCCAGCGTCTGCATCACCAGCACGATGATGGTGCGCTGCGCCCAGTTCCTGATCGACAGCGACCGCCACGCCGTGACGGGGTTGCGCACGAGCTCGGCGACCCACTTCACGAACCGCGACCGGTCGCCGTCCCCGTCGGTCATCACGGTGGCGCCGAGGCCGATGAGGTTCGAGCCCGCGCCGTAGCGCACGGGCTCGATGTGGGTGTGCTCGTCGGGGTGGAACGAGGAGCCGATCGCGACGCCCTTGGACATGTCGGTGGTGATGTTCTTCGCGTCGAGCCCCTGGGCCCCGAGGATCGCCTCGGAGTTGGTCCGGGTCAGCTGGCCGAGCCGGTCCGAGACGTTCGGCAGGTTGCCGGCGTCCTTGTTGCGGTGCAGCAGCTTCTGCGTCCCGAGCGCCGCAGCGCTGAACACCACCTGCTCGGCGGTGTGGACCATGCGACGTCGGCTGAACCAGCGGCCGGGCACCTTCGCCACGACGCGGTAGCCACCGCCCGGCAGCGGGACGACGTCGGTGACCTCGTGCTCGGGGTGCACCTGCACGCCGCGCTTGCGCGCCAGCCAGAGGTAGTTCTTGTCGACGGTGTTCTTCGCGTTGTGCTTGCAGCCGGACATGCAGTCGCCGCACTTGATGCAGCCGGTGCGCGTGGGGCCCTCGCCGCCGAAGTACGGGTCCTCGACCTCGACGCCCGGGGTGCCGAAGTACACGCCGACCGGCGTGGAGTGGAAGGTCTCGCCGACCCCCATCTCCTCGGCGATCTCCTTCATGATCCGGTCCGGCTCGGTGAGGAACGGCACGGTGTTGACGCCCAGCATCCGCTCGGCCTGGTCGTAGTACGGGCTGAGCTCCTCCTCCCAGTCCGTGATGTGGCCCCACTGGCGGTCGCTGTAGAACGGGGCCAGCGGCCGGTACAGCGTGTTGGCGTAGGTCAGCGAGCCGCCGCCGACGCCCGACCCGGAGAACACCAGGATGTTGCGCAGCAGCGTGACGCGGAAGATCCCCTTGAAGCGCAGACGCGGCAGCCACAGGAAGTTGCGGGCGTCCATCGAGTTCTTGGGCAGGTCCTCCTCGCGGCTGTAGTCCCGACCGGCCTCGAGCACGCCGACGCGGTAGCCCTTCTCGGCGAGCCGTAGGGCGCTGACGCCCCCGCCGAAGCCGCTGCCGATGACGAGCACGTCGTAGTCGAATGCCATGCGTTGCCGTCCCTGGAGGTCGTCGTGGTCCGCGCCGGGACCGCGCCGGACCCTAGCGAGGACGTTGAACAACGTTCAACATGCGGTGACGCCGCGCGCGAGGGCCGGCAGGCGTTGCGCGCTGGCGCCTCTACGCTCCGCGACCGTGACGCCAGGAGCGCGAGATGACCGACCGAACCTCAGCCCAGCACCACCAGCCGTCGCTCGCCGCGCTGGCTGCGGAGCTGCCGGGGCTGCGACCGCACCTGGAGTCCGTCGCCGCCGTCCACGCGACGGCCGCGGCGAGCCTCAACGCGGAGGGCGGTGACCCGACGGTGCACGGCGACAACCGGCTGCTCGCGCGCCACCTCGGCCACTACCTCGCGGCCGTCGAGATCGCGCACGCGCACGACGGTGGCAACGGCGTGGAGGCGGTGCTCGACGTGGGCAGCGGGACCGGCGCGTTCTCGGCCTGGATGGCGGCGAAGCTCGACGCGGCGCTGTCCCTGGCCGACCACGACCCGGACGTGCTCGCTGCCGCCCAGCTCGCCACCGGCGCCGTCGCGGTGCACCGCGACGTGGCGAAGGCGCCCGCGAGCCCGCTCGTGACCGCGATGGAGGTGCTCGAGCACATCCGGCCGCAGGACCAGCCCGGCTTCTGCCGCGCGGTCGTGGGGGCGGTCGCGCCCGGTGGGCTGCTGGTGCTGTCGACGCCGGACGAGTCGCTGTACCCCGGCGGCTGGTCCGGGTACGCGCCACACGTCGGCTGCGTCACCGCCGAGCAGCTGGAGTCGCTGCTGCGTGAGGCCGGCGCTCAGGACGTGCGAGTCTGGCGTCTGCTCGGCGGGCCGTACGACACCGCACCGACACGTCGGGTGATGGAGGCCGTCGGCAACCGCGCGTGGACGCTGCTCGGCCGAGTCGCCCCGGCGGCACCGGCTGCGCTGGAGCGCCGACGTGGGGGTGGGTCGATGCCGACGCTGGAGGCCGAGGGCCTGCAGGATGTGCGGGTCGTGCCGGCACAGGACGGTGCCGGCGGCAGCCTGGTCGCGGTCGTGCGCGTTCCGGCCTGACGTCGAGCGTCGTCAGACGTTCAGCGCACGCGCCAACGGCAGGGCCTCGGCCCAGCCGTTGGGGGCCTTGCGGTCCGGGTCGCCCGTGACCGTCAGGTGCAGCACGTGGCGCTGCTGCAGCAGCCATGCGCGCGCGGCGAGACGAGCGTCCCGTGGCATGCGCTCGATCGCGATCGTGTCCGCCGGGTCACCGTCACGCAGCCAGCGTGCCCAACGGGCTCGGTACACCCAGAACTGGTCCTGCTGGAGCAGCGTGGTCAGGTGCTTGACCTGGTCCGGTGTGGGAGACAGCGGGACGACCCGGCGTGAGCCGGGCGGGTGGAGATGCACGAGCGCGACGATGGGAGGACCTCCGGTGCGTGAGCCGCAGCGTACGTCGCCACGGCCCGCGGGACTGCCCCCGTGGGACCCGACGTGACCTCCGACCCGGGCCCCGTTCGGCAGCCGGGTCCGCCGGTACGTAGTGAGTAGCGTGCGGGCGCCCGACATCGGAGACGCCGTGGCTGCCGACCGCGTGGAGTCCGTCCAGGCCGCGCTCAACAACACCCTCGCCGTGCTGCCGGCGGGGCCGTCCGCGGCTGCGGAGCACGAGGTGGCACCGGGGCTGACCGCAGGCGACGCGCTCGGGCTGTGGCGGGACATGGCGCTGTCGCGGCTGCTGGACGTGGCCGCGCGACGGCTCAAGGCACAGGGTGTCGGGCACTACACGATCTCCTCCGCTGGGCACGAGCGCATGGCGCTGGTGGGAGCAGCGACGCGGCCGACCGACCCGGCGCTGCTGCACTACCGCGACGGTGCGCTGGTGATGGCGCGCCACCGCGTTGCCGACGTGGACCCGGTGCTCGAGACCCTGCGGTCGTTCTCGGCCGACGCCCGCGAGCAGGCGTCCGGCGGACGCCACAAGGTGTGGGGCTCGGCGCCGCTGTGGATCGTGCCCCAGACCAGCACGATCGCCAGCCACCTGCCGAAGGCGACCGGGCTCGCCCTGGCGCTGGGCCGCGCGAACCGCCTCGACTGGGAGCTGCCGGTCCCGCGCGACGCGGTGGTCATCACCTCCATGGGTGACGCCTCGATCAACCACGCCAGCGCGCTGTCCGGCGTGAACGCGGCGGCGTACGCGCGCCGTCGCGGGCTGCACGTGCCGCTGCTGGTGGTGGTGGAGGACAACGGCATCGGCATCTCGACCCCGACGCCGAAGGGCTGGGTCGAGGCGTGGGCGAACGGCTGGCCGCACGTGGGCTACACCCGGGTCGCCGACGACCTGCCGACCGCGTGGGCCCAGGTCCGTGACACCGTGGCGCGCGTCCGCAGCGAGGGCGCGCCGATGGTGCTGCACCTGCCGACCGTCCGGCTGTGGGGGCACGCGGGCAGCGACGTCGAGGCCGGCTACCGCTCCCCGGCCGAGATCCGCGCCGACGAGGCACGTGACCCGGTGGCCGAGATGGCGCGGCAGCTCGTGCAGCTGGGCGTGACGGACGGGCCGGGCCTGCTCGCCGAGATGTCGGCGCTCGAGGCGCGCGTCGCGGCCGCGACCGAGCAGCTGCTGCCGGTGGTGCCGCTCCAGTCCCGCACCGCGGTGCTCACGTCGCTGCTGGCG
>JBFGFG010000158.1:0-6554 GCA_041579655.1 Nitriliruptoraceae bacterium | reverse complement strand
GTGAGCCGGCGCGGCCGTCGGTCCCTCGTCGCACCGCACCCCGTACTACGGCGGCAGGCACCCGCGCTTCGACGAGCGCGAGCGGCTCCAGCTGGCGATCGCCGCCGAGCAGGGCTTCACGCCGGTCGCGGCGTGGCAGCACGTCGAGCCGCACACCGACCGGCTCAACGTCGACGGCATCCACTGGCCGCAGGTCGCGCACGCAGCGGTCGGGGCACACGTCGCGGCGGCGTTGCTGCCGCAGCTGCGTGGCGACGCGGACCGTCCACGACGTCCCGGGCGCGACGCCTGACCCCTCGCGGAGGGTCGCAGCCCGCAGCCCGTAGGCCTCAGCCCGCAGCCCTCAGACGGTGCGGTGCAGCGGCGCCTCGGCCCGCAGCGCGTGACGGCGGCAGCGGCTGCACTGGCGCGTCTCGTCGGCGAGGGAGCCCTTGCTGGTCGCCACGGACCGGCCGCACTGGCAGCGGAACCTGGCTGCGCCCGAGCTGGTGACGGCGCCCGGCGATGTGCCGGTCGCTGTCCGCTGCGGTGGCGGTGCACTCATCACGATCCCCACGTGTGTCCCACCAGCCCTGTCGGCCGATGGTCCCGCGACCACAGCTGCGGCGTGTGCCGCGGGTTGTGGCCGGGTGTCTCGTTCTCAACAACGAACGATGCCGACCCGTGTGACGGGATGTGGCGCGCACGCACGCATGTCACGCAGAGCGCACACATCGCGCCCGCACGGGCGCGATGCATGGGCAGGTCAGGGGATGGCCGGGGCCTGCGGTGACGGGGCGACGGCAGCGAGCGCAGCCGTGGGGCCGAGGTACTCCTCCAGCGCCGACGCGGCCGCGGCCGGCGGGGAGGTGCGCAGCGCGTAGCTGGTGGCGCGGCCCTCGCCGCGTACCACGACGAGCCCGGCCTGGCGCAGGATCGCGAGGTGGTGGTGGGCGGTGGTCTTCGCCACGTCGAGCTCGGCCATCGCGTCGGCGAGCGTGATCGGGGTGACCGCCATCTGTCGGAGCAGGCGCAGCCGTCCGTCGTCACCCAGCGCCTTGCACAGCTTCACCAGCGACGGGGGCGGGGCCTGCGACGGCAGCGAGAGCCGCTCGTCGGCGACCGGCGAGGTCAGCACCTCGTCGGTGCCCTCGCGCACGATGATCAGCCACGGGCGGAACCAGTACGACGGCACCAGCAGCACCCGGTCGACCGGCATGTCCTCGGAGAGCTCGTAGCCGTTGGTCGCGTCCACGATGAGCTCGCCCACGGGGCGCCCACCCTCGAGCTCGGCGCGACGCGCGGCGACCTCGCGTCCGATCGGGCCGGCTGCCTCCACGAGCATCGCCTCGCCGGGGCCGTCGAGCAGTCCGCGCAGCAGCGCGGCGACGCGCTGGCCGTGCTGCTCGGGGCGCACCGAGAGCAGCTGCTCGACGAGCCGGGCGCTGTCGCGGTCGTCGGCCAGCGGCACCAGGTGGGTGCGCAGCACGTCGGCGGCGCCGTCCTCGTCGGCGATGTACGCCTCGACGGCGGCCTCGTCCACGGCGTCCGTGCACTCGTCGCAGACGCCGGCGATCAGGATCCGCCACGGCACGGTCGGGTCCCGCTCCAGCAGCGCCAGCAGGTCGGCGACGGTGCCGGGGGCCGGCAGGTGCGACACCAGGCGCGTGAGCATGAGCCAGTCGCGGAACGAGCCGAGCCCGGCGCGGAGCTCGTCCGGCAGCTCCTGGCGCAGCTGCTCGAGCCGGTTGTCCCCGACGTCGAACGCCGCCTCGTGGTGGTCGGCGAGCGCGGACGCGATGCGCAGCAGCTCGGCGGCGGGGGAGTCCCACACCTCCACGGCCGGGGCCGCGCCGCGGCGTCCTGGTCTCAGGTCGACGACCTGCACGTCGGTCCTTCGGTTCGGGTGCTGACGAACGCCAACCGTACCGCCGTCGTTGCACCGAACGCTGGCGGAACGGTCCATCGTCTTCGCACGCATGACGACAATCTCCGTTCTATGAACGGCGGTTGCTATCGTTCTATGAGTCTCGTACGATGGTGGCTCGCCCCCCAGAGGTACTCAGATGCACGACTGGTTCGCCCCCTCCGTCAGCAGCGCTCGCGCTGAGGTGGCCGTCGCCCGCGCAGCGCGTCACCGCGCCCGCGTCGCGGCAGGCTCGGACCTGCGCAGCCGGATGACCCGGCCGCTGATCCACACCGCCGACCGCGCCGTCACCCGGCTCGAGACCCGGCGCGACGCCGCCGCCGCGACGTTCGGCCGCCCCGACCCCTGCCGCGCCACCTTCGCCACGCCCCGGCACGCCTGAGGCGCGCCGCTCAGCCCAACGTTCCCCGCCCCGGGGAGCGACGGCGACCCGACTCACCCGAGCCGGGTCGCCAGCTCTGCCAGCAGGTGCGCCTCGGCCACGCACGCGTTGCGGAAGTCGGCCAGGTGCAGCGACTCGTCCTCGCCGTGGGCGTTGGTCGCCGGGTCCTCGACGCCGGTGAGCAGGCACGGCGCGCCGCCGAACGCCTCGCTGAACGGGGCGACGAACGGGATCGACCCGCCGCAGCCCATCGCGGCCGGCGCGCGGCCGTAGCCGGCGGTCATCGCCGCGACCGCGGCCTCCCAGGCCGGGCCGGTGGGCTCGGTGGTCCACGCCGGGTTGCTGTGGCCGCGACGGATCGCGACGTGCGCACCGAACGGCACCTTGGCCCGCAGGTGTGCCTCGAGCGCGTCCAGCGCCGCCTCCGGGTCCTGGCCCGGCGCGAAGCGGCACGACAGCTTCGTGGTCACCTCGGCGAGCAGGGTGTTGCCGGCCTGGGTGGTGCTCGGCACGTCCATCCCGATCGGGGTGATCGTCGGGCGGTACCAGACCAGCTCCCAGCGGCTGGCCGAGGGGTCACCGACGTAGCTGACACCCTCGAGCATGCGGGCGTCGCGCCGGATGTCGTCCTCGTCCACGCTCAGCTCGTCGAGGCGGGCGCGCTCGTCGGCCGACAGCTCGCGCACGCCGTCGCAGAAGCCCTCGACCGCGACCGCGCCGTGGTCGTCGTGCAGGCTCGCCAGCAGCTTGGCGGTGGCGGTGAGCGCGTCGGGCACCGGGCCGCCGTACATCCCGGAGTGGATCGGCTGCGTCATCGTGCTGACCGTCACGGTGAGCTCACCCATGCCGCGCAGCGCCACGGTGAGGCCGGGCCAACCGACCTGCCAGTTGGGCAGGTCCGTGAGCACGATGACGTCGGCGCGCAGCTCGTCCACGTGCGCCGCGAGGAAGTCGTCCAGGTGCGGCGAGCCGATCTCCTCCTCGCCCTCCACCACGATCTTGACGTTCATCGGCAGCGAGCCCCGGGTCGAGAGCCAGGCCTCGACCGCGGCGACGTGCACCATGATCCCGGCCTTGTCGTCGGCAGCGCCGCGGCCGAACAGGCGGCCCTCACGCAC
Organism: Nitriliruptoraceae bacterium; assembly: GCA_041579655.1. Lineage (GTDB taxonomy): Bacteria > Actinomycetota > Nitriliruptoria > Nitriliruptorales > Nitriliruptoraceae > JBFGFG01. The sequence continues at coordinate 3,148 of JBFGFG010000158.1, read as the reverse complement.
GGTCGGCTCGAACGCGGGCGAGGTCCAGCGGTCGGGCGTGCCCACCGGCTGCACGTCGTGGTGGGCGTACAGCAGCACGGTCGGTGCGTCGGGGCCGGCGCCGAGCCACTCGCCGAGCACGTACGGGTGGGCGCCCGCGATCTCCACGAGCCGGACCCGCTCGAAGCCGGCGTCGCGCAGCAGCTCGGCGGTGGCCTCCGCGCTGGCGCGGGGCAGCGCGGCGTCGTGGCCGTCTGCCGACACCGAGGCGATGCGCACCAGGTCGCTGAGACGGGCGACGGTGTCGTCCATGCGCCCGTCGATGGATGCGATGACGTCGCAGAGGTCGGAGGTGGCGTCGGAGGTGGCGTCGGTCACGCGGTGATCCTGGGTGGCGGTCCGCGGAGTCTGCCGCACGGCCTCGCTCCGGGCTCACCTGCGCCGTCAGCAGACGGGAGGGAAACGGGAGCGGGGCGGTGAAGCCCCTCCTGCTCCACCGCCCCGTCCCGAGTGTCGCTCGGCGCACCGAGCGTGACTTGCTGGGGTTTCGCCCTCGTGCAGCGTGGTCCCTGCCCGTTCCCTCCGGGAAGGCGCCAAGTGGTCCATTGTGTGCGATGAGCGCGCGTTCTGGCTGGTCGGCTGGCGGCGCACGGCGCGCGTGTGGATGGGCGAACCGGTCTTCCACACCCGTTCCTGCGTCATCCACAGGTTTGTCCACATGTGCTGTCTTTGGGTCAGGATGCGCTCGCTGGCTGCGAACACGTGTTCAGGAGGCCCCAGTGGTCGCCCAAGCACCGTGGGTGTATGCCGTGTCAGGTTGGGGGCGATCGCCGGACGACTAGTCATTCGGCGCGTGCTGTCGTCCTCCGACCTCGTTGTGGGCTGCTTGTGGATAATGCTGGGGACACAGTCCGACGACCGCTCGGCGTGCCGGGGCGTCACGCGGGCGGCGTCCGCGTGGCCGGCAGGAGACGCCCAGACGGTCGTGCGGGCGTCGATGGGGGACACCCGTCCGCGAGCGTCTATCCTCCGCCACGCCCGGCGATGGCCCCGGGCCTCCGGCCACGCCCAGCACCTCGGCGGCGGAGACCAGCCAGACGACATCACGACCGTGGAGGTCCCGGTGGGACACGCAGCTGACACTTGGGCGAAGCTCTCCGGGATGCTCACGAGCGGCGACTTCTCGGAGCTGCCCTCGCTGTACGACCAGGACGCGGTCTACCTCGAGCCCTTCAACCCGCCGCACCGCGGGAACCTCCTGATCCAGGCCTACCTCAAGGACTGGGTCTCGGGGAAGGACAAGGTCGTCATCGAGGACCAGAAGGTCGTCGAGTCGCAGGACGGCACGCACCTCGCCGTCGAGTGGACGATCTCGTACGACGCCGCCGGCCGCCGCTGGTCGGACCTGCCGCGCGGCTCGTTCTTCGAGCTGGACGCGGACACGGGCCTGATCGTCAGCCACCGCGAGTACCAGTGAGCCGTTGAGGTCGCTCGGCGCTGCTCAGCGGCGCTGACGCCACAGCACGGTCAGGGCGAGCACCGCCACGACCCCCGCGAGCGCCGTCGATGACGGCGCTCGTTCCATGTTCGTCAGCCGCGTTCGTAGCGAGACGCGGCGGCTGAAGTCCTGGACCTCCCAGCCGTACGCCTGCGCGGCAGCGCGCAGCTCGCGGTCGGGGTTCACCGCCACCGGGTGGCCGACCACGGACAGCATCGGCAGGTCGGTCACCGAGTCCGAGTACGCGAAGCACGCGTCGAGGTCGTACGCGCGGGCCTCGGCGAGCTGGCGCATCGCGTTCGCCTTCGCGCGCCCGTACGCGTAGAACGACAGCGTGCCGTCGTAGCGACCCTCGTCGTCGACGCCGGTCATCGTCGCGACCCAGTCGGTGACGCCGAGGTGGCGGCAGAACGGCGCGACCACCTCGTCGCCCGAGCTCGAGACGATCCAGACGTCGCGACCGGCGGCCCGGTGCATCGCGATCAGCTCGAGCGCCTCGGCGAACACCAGCGGTGCCGCGACCTCCTCGACGGTCTCGCGCGCGAGCTCGCGCACGTACGTCGCGTCCCACCCGCGGGTGAGCTCGAGCGCGGCCGTGCGCATCTGCTCCATCTTGTCGTGGTCGAGACCGACCAGCTGGTAGACGAGCTGCTGGTAGGCGCCGCGCAGCATCGCGGTGTTGCTGAGCAGGCCACCGCGGTGGAAGGTGCGCCCCATCACCAGCGTCGAGCTGCGGGCGATCACGGTCTTGTCGAGGTCGAAGAACGCGGCCTCGCGCGCGCCGGTGCGACGGCTGGCGTGCTGGCGAACGGCGTCGCGGGGGAGGTGGTCCGCGCCCGGCCGGGCGTAGCGGTCCTCGACCCGGTCCTGCGGTGCCGCGTCCGGCCCCGCCGGCGCGTCGTCGTCGGACACGGCCTGGGAGGGAAGCTCTGGCACGGGCACGTCCGGCGTGGTTCGGGTGCGCTCAGCCTACGGGCGGGTGTGTCGTCCACAGGGGCGCGGATCCGGTCCGACGGTCGGGGTTGAGGGCGGCGTAGACCGGTCGGGACCGCACCCTCCGGAGTCCGTCGTGCGCCTCACCGCAGCTGTGGAACCTCGCCCGTCCGTCGTGTCGCAGCGCGCCGAGGGGGGTGGCGTCGGTGTGGACGGGGAGGGCGCGCGTGCGGGCGACGGCGGGGTCGTCGCGGTCGCGCTCGCCGTGATCGGCGGCGGCCGCGAACCGTTGCTGCGCGTGGTCGAGGGCGCGCTGGGGTGGGTGGTGGTGGACCCCGGGGACCCCGTGCTGCCGGCGCGCTGCGTGATCGCGGACGTCGCTGCGGTCAGCGCGGGCCTGGTCCCCGCCGGCGTGCCGCTGGTGCTGCTGGTCGAGTCCGGTGGTGAGCACGGGGACGGGCGCGCGGATGGGCCCGAGGACGGGCTGGCGGCGCGGCGTGGCGTGGATGCGTTGGCGGTCGCGCGGGCGGCGCGGGACGCCGTGGCCGTGCTGGACGGGCTGCCCAGCGCCGAGCGGCTGCGCGAGGTCGTGCAGGGCGTGGCGGTCGAGGACGGGGGCGCGCCGTGGTGCGTGCTCGCCGGTGCCGCCGGAGGCGTGGGCACCACCACCGTGGCGCTTGCGGTGGCGGGGCTGCGCGCGTGGGAGCACGGCCGCACGGTGGTCGCCACGCGCGGGCC
>JBFGFG010000157.1:0-6567 GCA_041579655.1 Nitriliruptoraceae bacterium | reverse complement strand
GGCGTGTCCCCGACGTGCGCACCAGCCGCGCCCACGGGGACCAGCGGGTACGTCAGCGCACGGATGCCGTGCGCCTCGACCTCGCTGGCCATCGCCAGCGCGCGGGCACGCAGCGCCGCGGTGTCGATGCCGTGGTGCGGGCTCGGGTACGGCGCGAGGTAGTCCACGGCGCGGCGCAGCAGCGTCACGCAGCCCTCGGCGTTGCCGCGCTGGTGGTGCACGCAGCCGACCGCGACCTGGATCACGCCCTTCCAGAACTCGCGGTCGTGCTCGGGCGCGGGGTGCCACACCTCCTCGAGGCACTCGTGCGCCTCGAAGAAGCGGTGCTCGGACCACAGCCGCAGCCCGGTCGCGAGCGCGTCGTCGCGGGTGGCGTGCTCGTGCTCCTCGGTGCGCTCCACGACGTCGGTGTCGTACGGCAGCGGGCGGCCCGTGCGGTCGCGAGGACGGGCCTGCTCGGGCAGGCCGTCCTCGTCGCGGTCACGCGCAGCTGTCGGGCTGATGGCGGCTCCGGTGGTCCGTGGGGGCGTCGGCGCGTGAGGCTACGGTCCGTCGCATGCCAGAGCTTCCCGAGGTCGAGTCCGTCCGGCGCCAGCTGGCGCCGGAGCTGACCGGACGCGTCGTGGACGACGTGTGGTGGGACCCGCACTCGCAGCAGCGCTTCACCGACGTGGACGCCGTGCGCGGCCGACGCATCGACCGTGTGGAGCGGCGGGGCAAGTACCTGGTGCTGCCGACCACCAGCGAGCTCGACGCCGAGGACCGGGCCGACCTGGTGCTGCACCTGGGGATGACCGGGTCGTTCCGCTTCTCCCCCGTCCCCGAACCGGCCGACGTGAGCCACGTCCGGGCGCGGTTCGGGCTCGACGACGGGCGCTGGCTGCTGTTCCGCGACCCGCGTCGCTTCGGTCGGGTCTCGGTGGTGCCGCACGGCGACCACAGCTCGATCCCGACGCTCGCCGCGCTCGGCCCGGAGCCGCTCTCGGACGCGTTCGACCGCGACGCCTTCGCGCGCGGCCTGGCAGCCACCAGCGCCACCGTCAAGGCCGCGCTGCTCGGCCAGCGGCTCGTGGCGGGCGTGGGCAACATCTACGCCGACGAGTCCTTGTGGCTGGCGGGGATCCACCCGACCTCCCGCCGGGTCGGCCGCGCCCGTGCCCACCGGCTCCACGAGGCGGTGGTCGAGGTGATCGCCGGCGCCGTCGAGCGCGAGGGCACGACGTTCCGCGACTACCAGATGGTCAACGGCGAGTCGGGTCGCAACGCCGACTTCCTCCACGCGTACGGACAGTCGGGACGACCGTGCGACCGCTGCGGCACCGAGCTGCGCGCGACCGTGGTGGCGCAGCGCGGCACGACGTACTGCCCGGGGTGTCAGCACGTCTGAAGGGCCGGATCGGCGTCCGGATGGACGTGACGGGAACCCGGACACACCGGACGAACGTTGTGGGCGTACCGACACCCTGAGCGAGACGTCCGTGAACCCCCTGCCCATCCTGGCCGCCGAGAGCTGGCGCGACGACGCCGCGTGCAGCGGCACGGACCCCGAGCTGTTCTTCGCCGGTGACCCCGAGTCGGTCGAGACCGCCCGGGCGCTGTGCGAGGGCTGCCCGGTCCGCACCCCCTGCCTCGAGGCGGCGTTGGCGCTCGGCGAGATGCACGGCGTGTGGGGCGGCGTGACCGAGGGGCAGCGTCGCCGGATGATCCGCGCGCGCCGGCGCGAGGCCCGCGCCTCGGCCTCGGCGTCCGCGGCGGCCTGAGACCGACCTCGCGCTCGACCTTCGGGCGCGATGTCACACCACACGGCATCCTCGTGGACGAACAGATGTTCGCCCACGGGAGCCGCCGATGCCTGCCGCCGCCACAGACCTCCAGCTGCGCCTCGATCACGACGCGCGCAGCCTGATCGACACCACGTTCGTCGTGCTCGACCTCGAGACCACGGGGCTGCGGCCGGACACCGACCGGATCACCGAGGTCGGCGCGGTGAAGGTCCGCGGCGGCGAGGTGCTCGGCGAGCTGCAGTCGCTGGTGCATCCGGGGGGACCCGTGCCCGCGGCGATCACGGCGGTGACGGGCATCACCGACGCGATGCTCGGCGGTGCCCCGCCGATCGCCTCCCTGCTGCCCACGCTGCTCGAGTTCCTCGGCGACGCGGTGCTGGTCGCGCACAACGCCCGCTTCGACGTCGGGTTCCTCGACGCCGAGCTGACCCGGCACGGCTACCCGCGCGTCAGCAACGACGTGGTGGACACCGCGAAGCTCGCGCGGCGGCTCGTGCGCGACGAGGTGCGTGACGTGCGGCTGGCCACGCTCGCCCGCTTCTTCCGTGCACGGACGCAGCCGAACCACCGCGCGCTGTCGGACGCGCGCGCCACGGTGGACGTGCTGCACGGGCTGCTCGAGCGTGCCGGGACGATCGGCGCGACCACCGTCGAGGACCTGCTCGACTACCAGCGCAGCAGCTCCACGCACGCCTTCCGCAAGGTCTCGCTGGCGCGGGGGGCGCCGGACGCGCCGGGCGTCTACCGCTTCCACGACCGCGAGGGCCGGGTGCTGTACGTCGGCAAGGCCACCAGCCTGCGCACGCGGGTGCGCCGCTACTTCGGCCAGGACGAGCGTCGGCGCATGGACGCGATGGTGCGCGAGACCGCCGAGGTGACCTGGACGGTGACGCCAACACCGATCGAGGCGGCCGTGCGTGAGCTGCGCGAGCTGGCGTTGCGACGCCCCCGCTACAACCGGGCCTCGACGCGCCCCCCTGCCTCGGTGTGGCTGCGATGGACCGACGAGCCGTTCCCGCGGCTGTCGATCGCCCGCTCCCCCGGACCGGAAGCCACGTCGGCGCTCGGTCCGCTCCCCGGCCGTCGCAGCGCCGCGACGCTGGTCGAGGCCGTCGAGGAGGTCGTCGCCGTGCGCCGGTGCACCTTCCGCATCCGCGCCGCGCAGGACCACCCGGCCTGCATCCTCAAGGAGCTCGGTCGCTGCGGCGCGCCGTGCGACGGCACGCAGGACGCCGAGACCTACGCCCGGGACGTGCGCGCGGCCCAGGCCCTGGTCGCCGGCGAGCCGACGCTGGTGCTCGTCGCGCTGGAGTCGCGCATGAACGAGCTCGCCGCCGAGCACCGCTTCGAGGACGCGGCGCGGCTGCGGCACCGCCTGCACGCCGTGGGCACGGCGGTGGACAGCGTGCGGCGCACCGCCGCGCTCGCCGCGCTGCCCCGGCTGGAGGTCGCGCACGTCGGCGCCGAGCACGTGGACGCGATCCGGGTCGAGCACGGCCGGCTGGTGGCGTCGGCGCGCGTCCGGGCCCGGCACGGCGTCGGCGGCGTGCGGGCGGCGCTGGCAGCCGTCCCGGACGCGCTCCCGGTCGAGGGGCGACCGGACGCGCGGGCGGACCACACCCGAGGCGAGCTCTCCCTGCTCGCCACCTTCGTCGAGCAGCCCCGCACGGTGCTGCTGAGCGTCGACGGTGCGTGGCACCAGCCGGTCGCAGGTGGCGCGAGCGCCGCCTCGATCGCCCTCCAGGCGCGTGTCGTGGCACGCGCGACTCGACAGGACGCGCAGGTGCTACGCGGCGCGAAGGTCACGCGCCGCGCTCAGACCAGCTCGAACCAGCTCGACCAGGCCTCGGGCGGCGACACGCTGGGTCCCGGCTCGCGCCCGGTCCAGGAGGCTCGCACGCGGTAGCGGCCGGGCTCGACCCGCACCCCGACGCCAGCGTCCGCGGCCCACGCCGGACGCATCGCGCCCTCGCGCTGGTCCCACCAGGTCGGCAGCAGCAGCAGCTGGCCCGGCAGCCAGCGGTCACGGAACTCGCCCTGCGGCGTGAGCGGCCGCCCCGGCACGTGGCCCGCGAGGTCGTCGGTCGCGATCACGCGGTGGCGCTCATCCCGGACCGACAGCACGACGCGCTGCCACCCCGGGTAGGTGTGCTCGACCGAGCGGTCGGCGTCGTTGGTCGCCGCCACCGTGATGCGCACGGGCTCGCCGCCGGCGTACACCGGTCGGTCCACCGCCACCGTGAGCTCGAAGCCGTGGAACGGCACATGGAGCGCGTCGTGCAGCTCCTGCGGCTCGTCCTGGTCGTTGTGGTCCTGGTCGCTCACGCCACCACCGATCCGTCGGGGAGCTCGGCGTCGACGCCGAGCAGGTGCGGGGAGCCGTCGCTGCCGAGCCCCGCGAGCACCAGCACCTCGCTGCGGAAGCCGGCGACGCGACGCGCCCCGAGGTTGACGGCGCACACGACCTGTCGCCCGACGAGCTCCTCGGCGGCGTACCGCGTCAGCTGCGCGCTCGAGCGGCGTCGGCCGAGCACCGGACCGAGGTCGAGTGTGAGCTTCCAGGCCGGGTGGCGGGCCTCCGGGAACGGCTCGACGTCCACGATGCGCCCGACCCGCAGGTCCAGCGCGTGCAGGGGCTCGAGCCCCACGTCGGGCTTCGTCACGAGCTGCTCGGGTGCGTACGTGACCACGTCGCTCACGCCGCGGCCAGCCGCTGCGAGACCTCGACCCAGCGGGTCAGCAGCTCGGCGCCCGCGCCGGAGGCGAGCACCTCGCGGGCGATGCGCAGGCCGTCGGCGAGATCCTCGGCGGTGCCGTGGGTCCACAGCGCGGCGGCGGCGTTCAGCGCCACGACGTCGGCGTGCGGCCCGGGCGTGCCCGCCAGCACGGCGTCGCTGATCTCGCGGTTGCGCGCGACGTCGCCGCCGAGCAGCTGCTCGACCGGCACGCGCTCGATCCCGAGGTCGCGCGGGTCGAGCACCGACTCGGTGACCGCCCCGTCGCGCACGGTCCACAGCCGGCTCGACGCCGTGGTGGTCAGCTCGTCGAGGCCGTCCTCGCCGCGGAACAGCAGCGCGCGGCGCCCAAGCTTCGCGAGCGCCTCCGCCATCACCGGCGCCATCGAGGCGTCGCTGACGCCGATCACCTGGTGCTGCGCCGCCGCCGGGTTGCTCAGCGGGCCGAGCACGTTGAACACGGTGCGGATGCCCAGCGCCGAGCGGACCGGCGCGACGTGGCGCATCGCCGGGTGGTAGCTGCGGGCGAACAGGAACGTGATGCCGACCTCGTCGAGGCAGGCCGCGGCCGCCTCGGGCGTCAGCTCGATCGCGATGCCCCACTCCTCGAGCAGGTCCGCGGAGCCGGCCTTCGACGACGCGGCGCGGTTGCCGTGCTTGGCCACGCGCGCGCCCGCAGCAGCGCACACCACCGCCGAGGTCGTCGAGATGTTGAACGTGCCCGCCCCGTCCCCGCCGGTGCCGCAGGTGTCGAGCACGGGACCGTCCACCACCACGGGGGTGGCCGCCGCGACCATCGCCTGCACCAGCCCGGCGAGCTCGTCGGAGGTCACGCCCTTCGCCGCCAGCGCCGTGAGGAACGCCGAGACCACCACCTCGGAGGCTCGTCCGGCCATGATCTCCTCGAGCGCGGACGCGGCCTCGGCCCCGCCGATGGCCTCGCCGGCAACCAGCCGCCCGAGCAGGTCGGACCAGGGGAACGCCGGACCAGTCACGCGAACGCCTTGTGTCGCCTCGGGAGGTACGGGACGCTAGCGGCTGACCTGCGTCCGAACGCCAGCGCCGACGCCTCCGACCACTACGCTGCATCCCGTTCGGACCATCACCCCTGCTCCCCCCGGCATGACCTCTCGAGGACCCACTTTGACTCGGACCAAGCCGCTGGTGCTCGTCGTGGAGGACGAGGTCGACCTCGCATCCCTCGTCGAGGTGAACCTGCAGCTCGCCGGATACGCCGTCGTGCTCGCTGCGGACGGCGAGGCGGGTGTGGCCGCTGTGGCGGAGCACTCCCCCGACCTGGTGCTGCTGGACGTGATGCTGCCCGGCATCGATGGATGGACCGTGCTGCGGCACGTGAAGGAGGACGCGGCGACCCGCGACCTGCCCGTGGTGATGCTGACCGCCCTCTCCGAGGAGCGCGACCTCATCCGCGGCCACCTCCAGGGCGCGGTCGAGTACGTGACCAAGCCGTTCGAGATGCGCCGTCTGCTGGGCGCGGTCGAGGAAGCCCTCGCCGAGCCGTTGCCGGAGCAGGTCCAGGACCGTCGCCAGCGCACCCGCACCATGCTGCAGCGCCTCGCCGAGCTCGACTCCGGCCGCGCCGCGGACACCACCGTCCGGCTCAGCGGGCTCGAGCGCGCACCGGTGCAGGAGCAGCGCGGCCCCGTCGAGTCCTCGCAGCTCGAGAAGGACGGGCTCGCCACGCTGACGCCGAAGCAGCGCTGGCTGGCGGCCGCGCTCGCCGCCGGCTGGGGCGCACGGCAGATCGCCGACCACCTCGAGGTGTCACGCTCGAACGTCTACGCGACCCGTCGCCGGGTGGCCCGCCGGCTCGGCTGCGAGGCCGAGGAGGTCAACGACGTCGCTGCACGGCTCGGCATCGCTGACGAGGCCGGACCGCCACCCGCGAGCTGACTCAGACGTTCGCAGCGACCAGACGGTCCACGGTGCGCGCGACCTCGAACGGGTCCGCAGGCAGCGGCAGCGTGGCGTCCGCGGACGCCCAGCCGGCGAGCCACCGGTCCTCGACGCGGGCCGTCAGCACGATC